>JARFQC010000229.1 GCA_029287965.1 Arenicellales bacterium | reverse complement strand
TGCACCGTTGCCCGCCTTTTCCATCTTTTTCCACAGTGTGACGGCCGCGCGAGGGTCATAGCCTGCCTTGGCTGCTAGCTCTATGCCGATACGGTCGGCTTCGCTTTCGGCCGTACGGCTGTTGGGTAGCGTGACAGCCAGTGCCGCCGCACCTGCAGCACCGGCCGTGACCGCACGATTGTCGGTCGCAATGCCAATCACCATCACGCCCAGCGAACTTGCCATCGCGACAGACATCTTCTCGGCCGTATGGTTGGCCAGCGCATGCGAAATCTCGTGACCGATGACCTGTGCGAGTTCGTCATCGGTAGGCTGAATTTTTTCCACCAGGCCAGTGTACAGCGCCATCTTGCCGCCGGCCATGCACCATGCGTTGACCGATTCGGGATCGTCGATCACCTTCATTGACCAGTCCCAGTCGCGCGTTTCCGGGCGCATGACGATCGCCTCGGTAATCAGGCGGCCGGTGATCTTCTCTACTCGCGCGGTAAGCGCCTTGTCGGAATTGATCTTGCCTTCCTTTTCCAGCGGCGCGATGGTCTGGACATAGGCCTGCGCCGATGCCGAGATGGCCTGGTCTTCGGATACGATCATCAATTGCTTGCGGCCGGTCGGGGTCGTCGCACAGGCCGTCAGCAATGCCGCGATCAGAACCAGTACCAGGCTGTTACGAATGTTCATCGGTACTCCTGTATTTTTTCCACTTTAACTTCCATGCCCATGTCAGTATCGGTTGCCTGGCGGCCCGTATAACCGATACCCCGCGACGCATTGGCTTCACTTCCGCGTGCTCCGCCCAGGCTTATCCATTCTCCCAGGCGGCCTGACACCGTAGTGGCAACACTGCTGACATCGATGTCGGGCTGACGGTAGCCCGAACGACGCACCGTCGCTGCCTGCCGGCTACCGGCACTGATCTCGAGAAAGACCTCTTCGCCATTCAGGCGCGGGACGACGTAAAACCCGGTCCGGGCCGGATAATAACCAACGCTGTCGTAGCCGATCCCGCGGCTGCGTACAGGCAGATCCTGTCCACCGGAGATATAGGCTTCCCGCCCTTCCAGCACCTGTACCCGCTGAACGATATTTGCATCGTCTTCGCGTGATCGATCGGCTGCGGCAATGCTCACGTGACTGTCTCCTTCCAGTTGCGGCGGTGTGTTGCCAATACGTACGCCACCGCCTCCGATACTGACATTATCAGTCTCAGCATGAATCGCCGCTGAACGCTGTTGTATCGATTCACTGCTGCGTTGCCGCACACTGATGACGAGCCTCTCCGGGCTGGCATCCAGGGTCTGGAGAACTTTCTTGATTTCGGCCATCCGCGCCGGCGTTGTCGTCACTACCATCTGGTCACGCAGCCCGCTGACGCTGCCGCCGGGGCCGACCATCGGCTGGATAATGGGTACCATTTCATGCAGAGAGCGGTAGCCCAGGGGGATTACTTCTGTAACGGTCCCCTGGCCATGGGCTATGCCCGCGGAAACAAGCAGCATGACGGCAATGACGAAACGCCGCATAGGTCAATCCCCGGGCAGGAGGTTTTCCAACGCCATCAGGTCGTCGAAGGTTTCACGCCGGCGTACGATGTGCGTAGCGTCCCCGTCGACCATGATTTCCGCCGCACGCGGTCGCGAATTGTAGTTGGAGCTCATGACGAACCCGTAGGCGCCTGACGAGCGGATCGCAAGCAGATCGCCCTGCTCAAGGGCCATGCTGCGCTGCCTGGCGAGGGTGTCGCCGGTTTCGCAGACCGGCCCGACGATGTCCCATTCCAGTTCCTGTACATCCTCGCGCGGTGTCACCGGCACGACTTCCTGCCAGGCGTCGTAAAGTGCAGGCCGCAGCAGGTCGTTCATCGCTGCATCGACAATAGCAAAGCGATGGTCCGGCGTTTCTTTCAGGTACTCAACGCGGGTAAGCAGTATGCCCGCATTACCGGCAATCGCACGACCGGGCTCGAGCATCAGGGTCAGGTCCGTCATGTCGCGCTCCATCAGCCGCTCTTTGACCGCTTCGGCATACTCATCCGGCAGCGGTGGTTCTTCATCCTGGTAACGGATGCCCAGCCCGCCGCCGATGTCGATGTGCCGCAGGCTGATGCCGCGGTCACGCAGGCGCGCGATGACGTCCAGGACGCGATCCAGAGCTTCAATAAACGGCGCCACCTCGGTCAGCTGGGAACCGATGTGGCAGTCGATCCCCACCAGGTCGACCATCGGGTAATCACTGCGGGCCTTGTCATACAGCTGTAGGGCCTCGTCGACCGGGATGCCGAACTTGTTCTCTTTCAGACCGGTAGATATATACGGGTGCGTCCTGGCATCCACGTCCGGATTGACCCTGATGGATACCGGGGCGCGGATGTCCAGCCGGGTGGCCACAACCGAGATGGCCGCCAGCTCTGCGGCGGACTCCACGTTGAAACATTTAACGCTCGCCTGCAGGGCAACGCTTATTTCTGTGACGGTCTTACCGACACCGGAAAACACGACCTTCTGCGGGTCGCCGCCTGCGCGTATCACACGTTCCAGTTCACCGCCGGAAACGATATCAAAACCCGATCCCAGGCGGGCCAGGACATTCAGGACGGCGAGATTGGAATTGGCCTTGACGGCATAGCAGACCAGGTGGGGCAGGCCTTCCAGGGCCTGGTCGAAGACCCGGAAATGGCGTTCCAGTGTGGCGCGCGAATAGACGTAGGCAGGGGTGTCTACGTGTTCTGCAAGCTCTGCGAGGGCAACGTCTTCAGCATACAGCTGCCCGTCACGGTAATCGAAGTGGTCCATGGCGGCAATTACTTGCTCGCTCCGTCGGCCTCGTCTTTGTCAGACGGCTTCTCTTCTGCCGGATCAGCAGCCTGTTCAGCCTCTGCCGGGGCGGATGCGGCCGGGGCTTCCTGCTTCTGCATGTACAGAGGGCCTTTCTGGCCACAGGCGGTGAGTGTGAATACTGCGGCAGACAACAGGGCCAACCCTACAGTTGGTAATTTCATCGGATTCTCCGAACGGGTAATATTGCAAAGTTGACGAAGTATACAATCAATCCATATTGCCACACGAGTTGCCATGCCTGAAAAAACATTTAACCAAGCCTATGAAGACACGCTGGAACGACTCGAGGACGTACTCGACGAATGCGAGGCGGACATAGACTACGACACGGTCAGCGACATCCTGACGATAAGCTTCGACGATGGCAGCAAGCTTATCGTCAACAAGCAGTCCGCAGCGGACCAGCTATGGCTTGCAGCACGCAGCGGCGGTTTCCACTATGACTACGATGCCGGCAGCGGGCAGTGGCTCAACGACAAGACCGGTGAAAACTTCTTTGCCGAATTGTCCCGGCTGGCCACCGAGCAGGCAGGGGAAGAAATAAGCTTTGGTGACTAGGCCGGTTTCAGCGTAGCGGCAAAAACCACTTTGCCCGCGGTCATTCCCACTCTTCCTTTTTACGCTTCTTTTTCTTTTTCCTGATCTCGTTGTCCACCGGGGTCAGTGACTTCAGGTATACCGCCATGGCGCGCTGGTCGCTGACAGGCAGCTGACTCAGGCTGTCATCAACGATTCCGGCCATCTTGCCGCCGGTAACATCTCCCGACAAGGTCACACCGGACTGGAAGAAGTAAACCAGGTCGTCGATGCTCCAGCGGCCGATACCGGTCCTGCCATGCGGCGTGATGTTGGGTACTGCTTCCCCGTCCAGCTCCTGCACCCCGGCATAACGCTTGTCCTCGATCATGATGCCCAGCCCCTTGCGTGGCGTATGGCATTCAGCGCAATGCCCCATGGCCTGTGACAGATAGGCGCCACGGTTCCACTCATCACTTTGCCCGGCATCAGTCTTGAATTCACCGGGCTCGAAGTAGCGCATGTTCCAGATCTTCGCAGACGGCACGATGCGCATGTACAGTGGCAGGTCATGGTCACGGTTCTGATTTTTCACCGGTGGCAGGCTGAACAAATAGGCCTTGAGCGCCAGCATGTCGGCGCGGCGCATCTTTGTATAGGATGTGAAAGGAAACGACGGGTAATAGTAGCGGCCGTCCGGGGCAATGCCCTCGCGCATAGCGCGAATGAAATCCTCGTCTGACCAGTTGCCTATCCCTGTCTCGCGGTCTGGTGAGATGTTGGGTGAGTAGTAGGTGCCAAACTCACTGCGCAACTCACGACCGCCGGCCAACGGCAGGCCGCCATTGTCACTGTCGGTGTGGCAGGTCTGGCAATTCGAGGCCAGGAAGACCTGCCTGCCCTGCTCGACCAGGTCGGACTTGGCGTTTGCCTGTACCGGCAGCACCAGTACGATCGCGAGCAGCGCCCGCGCCAGCATGGTTTAGTCGTCCTCGGCGCGGAACTTGTCGTGGCAGCCCTTGCAGCTGTCGGTCACGGCCTTGAAGCCAGCCGCGTCAGCCGTACCGTCGTTGACGGCCTTGAGGAACGCTTCGGCAGCCTGCTGGTTGTCCTTCATCGCCTGCTTGTATTCTTCGGGCTTGCTCCAGATCTCGGCCTTGGCCCGTGTCTCGCCAAAATCCGAGTCTTCTGGAAACAGGCCTTCTATGAGCAGCGAAATATCCCGCATCGCGGTTGCATGGAAGCCGAGCTGGTCCTTGTAATCGACCTTGCCTCGCACGATGCGTGATGCGGCACCGGTATGCCCGGCATAGGCCTTCATAACGCTGTTACGATACTTGATCACTTCTTCGGCATCCATTGCTGCTGCCGTTCCGGTTGCTGTCAGTGCGATCAGGGTTAATGCCATTAAGCTGTTTCTCATCCGATTATCCTCGTCGTGTTGTGTAAAGATGCTTAAGTATTGTTTTTCCCGGTTATACAGGTTGTAGAGTAAGGATCAGCTGGCAATACCGTCCAGTACCAGCTTACCGATCATACGCCCCGATTCCAGTTTTGCATGCGCTGTACGCAGCGTCTCTGCTGACATTGTGCCGTGCTGGCGCGTCAGGGTGGTGTGCAGGCGGCCTGCGTCGATCAACCGGGCGACTTCCTCGAGCAGATCATGCTGCCTGTGCATATCATCCGTTTCATACATGGCACGGGTAAACATGAACTCCCATGCAAACGTTGCGCTTTTGCTCTTCAGCAGATCGAGATCCAGCGGCCTACTGTTGCCGACGATTGAACAGATACTGCCCTGCGGTTTGATGACGTCGGCCATGATGGCAAAGTAGTAGTCTGTGTCATTGAGACACAGGATGTAATCGACTTCCGCCACGCCGATGCGCTCGAACTCCTGCTTCAGATCATTGCGATGATTGATGCACTCGCTGGCACCCATCTTGCGGCACCATGCCACCGTCTCATCACGCGACGCGGTTGCGATGACGGTAAGCCCGGCTATTTCGCTGGCCATTTGAATCGCAATGGATCCTACCCCGCCTGCACCGCCGATGATGAGGATGGACTTGCCAGCATCCTTTAGCCGGTGGATGCCAAGGCGCTCAAACAGCGCTTCCCAGGCCGTGATGGCGGTCAGCGGCATGGCGGCCGCTTCCGCATAGCCGAGGCTGGCGGGCTTATGTCCGGCGATACGTTCATCGACACACTGCAATTCCGCGTTGCAGCCGGGCCGGGTAATGCTGCCGGCATACCAGACCGCGTCACCCGGCTTGAACAGGCTGACGTCGTTGCCGACCTGTTCGACGATGCCGGCTGCGTCCCAGCCTAGCACCCTGGGTTCGTCCAACTCTGCACTGATCCCGGCACGTACCTTGGTATCGACAGGGTTTACCGATACTGCCTTGATCCTGACCAGCAGATCGCGCGGACCGGGTGCCGGTGTCGCCTGGTCGAACTCGACAAAACAATCCGGATCGCTGGTCGGCAGGTACTGACGCACGCCTATGGCTTTCATACATTGCTCCTTGTCATGGCTATGCCCGCGAGTATGATGCTGCAAGTGTTACCCCAGAGGACGCCATGCTGACTGTGATACTTATTGCCGCGTTGTTTTATATTCCCTTTCACGTCGGCCCGCCAGTGCTGCTGGCACTGCTTTACGGGCAGGACGCCGGCCAGCGCATGGAATACGCGCGCGCCGTCCTGCTCGAATCGGTCACTACCATGTTTGTCTCGCTGGGCGCATTCTTCTGGCTCTGGCAGGACCACCTGCTGGCGGCAGTACTGATCATGATTGTCATGATGGCAGTACCCTACTGGCGCGTCTGGCGTTACCGCAAGACCGCCCTGCAAAACAGTTAACGCGGCGCTTCCTGGTATTGCAGATAGTCCAGGTGCTGGGTCGCGGTTCGCAACGT
>JARFQC010000209.1 GCA_029287965.1 Arenicellales bacterium | reverse complement strand
TGATTCATAGCGTGTCTGCTTCGGGTTGCGGTCGCACCGACACTGACATGTAAAAAAGCCACCCTATGGTGGCCCGGATTCGGCTATCGACCTCGTGTCGACCAGAACATATCGCGTACGCCAGACAAACGATTGGCGAGGTGTGTCAAGCCTGATGGCTGCCTATCGCATATTCTGTAGTCATGCAGCAGGAGATGGATATGAAAAACGTTATGGCGGATTACATTGCAACTGTACTGAATGCCCGTGGCATTCCCTACCACATGCGGCCATCGGGTAACGGATGCGTCATGTTCACTTTTGATGACAGGATGGTCGCGCAATCTGTGGTCACGGGTATTTTTGAAGATGCATTTTCAGTGACATCAGGCGGCTGTGCTGAGGCGAAAGTTACCCATTGAGTCATGGTTGATAACCATGCGGGAGATGGCGATGGAACACCACAGAGTCATAATTGATGAAATAGGACTGTCCCTGGACTGGAATGACGGAGACGAGATCATAGAGGCCAGTCTTGATGGTCATGTCTTCGATCATATGTTGATTCGCGAACATCCGCATGCGCAGGCAGTCGAGTATGCCGCTGCCTACGTGATGTCAATATTGAACAGGACCGTGCAATAAGATGCGTGACCTTAAAGAAGAGCTCTTGCAAGAGGCTGAATTCTGGACAAGACTGATTGAAGAATGCCAGGGTAAATGCCTTGCAGAATTGCGCTATCGCGAGGCTTTAAGCCTGGTAGAAGAGAAGCTGGCACAATTGGAAGAAACGACATAACGACTATAAAGCCGTCTCTGTTCACCAGGCGCCTTCATCACCCTGTAACAATGAACTGTTACAGTCAGGTTCATGAATGGCAAACACACCTTTACCAACGAGTACCTGAACGGCCTGGAAATCGATTGGCAGGAAGGCGAGGACTATCTCGACATCCGGCTCAATGGCGAGGCTGTTGACAGAATGCGTCTAGACGAATCCAGTTACGAGCATGCAGCGAAGATGGTCAACCTGTTTTTTCGCATCATGCACGGTGATGTCGAACCGGACTACCTGCACTAGGCTACTCAAGCTTTTCTTCCCCCCTGCTGGCACGCACGTCGGTGCCGGCTTTTTTTATTCCAGGACAGCACTCAACGAGGCATTGGTCAGCATTAGCCGCTCTGACAGCAGCGTTGCGATAAACCGGTGCAGACGCGATACCAGGTGAGGGTCGCTCTGCTCCACGCCGGGAAGAGCCTCCTTGCTCAGGCGGTAAACCAGGCTGTCGGACTCCGCGATCAGGGATGCTGAGCGGGGTGTGCCGCGATACCAGCTCACTTCACCCAGCACGGTACCAGGCCCGAACACGCGCAGACGGATATTGCGGTCGGTTTGAATGCGTATACTGGCCGTGATCTTGCCTGATGCAACAAAGAAGAGTTCATCGGAAGGCGTGCCCTGTTCTACCAGCGTCTCGCCCTCTTCCAGCCTGACTGCGTCAAGCACACCCCTGTCTCCAAGCGCCTTCAGCAGGTCAGTGAACTCGGGATGGATATCGGCCTGCTGGTGTGACTCAACGTCTTCGCCCGCAGCAGCGAGCACCTTGCCCTCACAGTGCTCCATGACCCGGTCCAGGTCGGGGAACAGGTGCACTTTCCCGTCCTCGTTGAAACCGTTACGTGACAGCTGTTCGTAGGCATGCGGCTGGATGGCTGAAATCAACAGGCTGAAATCGTGCTTTTGTGCAATCTGTTCCAGGCGGATAAAGGCAATGGCGGTTGATGAATCCAGCCCGGTAATGCGTTCGAAATCAAGGATGATGTAGCGCGGTTTATGTTCGGGCTTGTCCTCAATCCGTTTCAGCAGGCGATCGTTGAGTTCATGTGCAGTGCCGAAAAAAATGTAGCCCTGCAGCTTCAGCACCAGGATATCTGAACCGTGTTTCTCAAGCAGGCCTAGCTGCTGCGAAGTGCGTTCCACGTTGCTGCGGTAGCGATCCCCCGATAAGGTATTACGGACGACATTGATGCGACTATAACGGGTGACGAACAGCATGACCGCAGTCAGGATGCCCACCCCGACACCTTCCAGCAGTCCAACCGCGATAACCGCGAAGAGGATCAGCAGCACGATGGCATAGTCGCCTTTTGACAGCTTATGGCGCGCCACCAGGACCCATTCGTATACAAAAGTGAGTCCGAGATAGATCAGCACTGTGCCAAGGATGAAGTTGGGGATGTATTCGAATACCGACACATCGAGAAACAGGAACAGACCGCAGACAGCGGCGGCCAGAACGCCGGTAGCGCGGTAGGCACTGCGCAATGACAGTGCCAGGCGCGACAGGCTCATCGAATGGAAACCGATCATGCCACCGGCAAAGCCGGACAGGATATTGGCCAGGCCGGCGGCCTTCATCTCGTGGTTGATGTCGATCTCCCGGCGCGCTTCGAGTTCGAGGCTGCCGGCAGTGATCATCAGTGACAATGCGCTGACCAGCAGGATCGTGGCGGCCCAGATCGAGTTGGCCAGCACGACTTGCCAGTCAAGCATTCCCAGTACCATCGGCAATGGCACCGGCATTACGTCCCCGTCAGGCATGCTAAGCGTCCAGCCCTCGTCCCTGAGCTGTTCCAGTGGAATGCCGTAAGCGTCAGTAATGACGTGAAAGGCCACCGTACCCAGCAGCAGCACCGTCGGCAGGACCAGCACGTGGTTGGCCTTGCGCATGATGGTGAGTAAAACCAGGCCCAGCAGCAAACCGGGCAGCCAGAACTTCAGATTGTGCGGTTCGGCCATCAGGTGAATCGTGTCGCGTTCGATTGCGAAACCGGCCATGACCTCCAGGCCGCCCATTATCAGCAGGCAGCCGGTACCAGCCATGACACCGCCTACAACCGGAAAGGGAACAAAGCGCATCAGCCTGCCGCCGCCCGAAATACCGATCAGCACCAGGATGATACCGGTCAGGATCGTAGTCAGCAGGATAACGCCGACGACATTGGCGAACAGCGCGGCAGGGTCATCGATACCCATTTTGCTGGTCAGCGCCGCGGTGACGGAGGCAGCAACCAGGGCCAGGAACGGCGCTGTACGATCCTGCGGGGTCGAGATGCTACCCGAATACGAACTGGTCAGGGATATCAGTCCGCCGGTGATGACACCGGTAATCAGCATCATGCCGATCCCGGCGGGCAGGAACTCGACCAGTGCACCGGTGAAAATCACGCTCGCGAACGACGCACTCATCAGGATGATGAGGAATCCGATTATCATGCCGGAGAGCATGGACTTCATGAACGCACAGACTGTCGAGCATTCTTGCGCAGGCGGCATATTCAGGGATTTCCTTTCACGTAACCGTTAAATTGATAGAGCAGCGGAGTGACTATTTTTATTGTTTGCGGCGGTGAGAGAAAAAGACAGAACACTATCCCGTAAAAATATTACAGAATTATTACAATCGTTCACTGGAACACCTTATTATTTCCAGGTCGTGCCTTCAGTGATATGAGAAGGCCCAAGCATCCCGACGAGTAGCAAGTGTATAGACCACCCCACGACAGGAAGTTACACATTCAAGCCAGCCACACCAGGCTAAAGTCGCCAGGGTAGCGGCTTTCCTGTATCTCAATGACAAGTTCAAGCGCTTCGCCAGGACCTCGGTGTTCAGACGGGTTCAGGGCATAAAAAAAGCCCCGCAACCTAATGGTAACGAGGCTTGCATCTGGTGGGCCGTGAAGGATTCGAACCTTCGACCCGCTGATTAAGAGTCAGCTGCTCTGCCAACTGAGCTAACGGCCCGAAAAAATGGGGTGAACGATGGGACTCGAACCCACGACGACCGGAATCACAATCCGGGGCTCTACCAACTGAGCTACGCTCACCATAAAGCTGTTATAGCAACTGCCTAAACACTCGCAGTCACATTAGGTTATTAAACCCATAATTCTGGCGCGCCCGAGAGGACTCGAACCTCTAACCTACGGCTTAGCTTACCACTACAGTTTTCACTGCCTGGAATACCTTCCAGTTTGTGGTCTGGACTATATCTTCACCATCTCAGGTGGGACACGTATAGTCTCTACGGATCCCGGCGTTTCCTTTCCCTGTTCTACCGGCACAATGCGCTCATTTGAACAGGTATGGCCAAACGGCCACCGGTTTCCTCGGTATTGCCGGCGACAGTTTTCGTTCTGCGCTACGGTTCCACCGATACAGTGTCCTCCACTTCGCCCGTTCAGGTTTCCGGACGAAGGCTCCTGTGCATCTATCCCGGCATTGATTGCCCGGATAATCGCTGAAGGCCGTTGCTCTATCCGGTTGAGCTACGGGCGCCATGAAGGCTGAATTATAAGGTTCACCGGGCAGGTAGTCACCCGCCTAACCCGGTCATCCTGATAAAACTGGTCGGGGTAGAGAGATTCGAACTCCCGACATCCTGCTCCCAAAGCA
>JARFQC010000186.1 GCA_029287965.1 Arenicellales bacterium | reverse complement strand
CGAACAAGTAACTGGCACCAGGCACACAGGAACCAGAAGCACATGCCGGTAGAGTTACTGTTTAGAGACTATGGCGGTTCGCGATGTCCTGGTAGACGAGATTGGACACATCACGAATCACATCACCTCGAGACTGTATCCAGCTGGAATAATTACGCGCGCGGTTTTGTTTTTCAATTACACCCACAATCGTATACGGATAACGGCGGCCATTCTTTCCCTTGGCAATGAGGATGCCCATGTCGGCGCAGACACGGCTGGTACTTCCTGTCTTGTTGTAAACCTTGGTGCCATTGGGGATGTCCTTGGCACCCGTAAAGAGTCTGTCAGATCCAGGCAGGGACATGAGGCGCTTGATTTCCTTTGCTCCCGGAATTTTGTTGTTCCACAGCGCATGAAGAAATCGGCTGTAGTCATGGATTGATGCCTTGTTCCGATAGGTACGTCCATTCGAAGGGATGTACTCGACTACATGTGTATCCTTGAATACTTCCGGGTAGTGCTTTTCCAGAATTCGCTCTACTGCCTTTGGGCCTCCGACATGGCGCATCACCCAGTTTGTAGAGCGGTTATCTGACTTTTGTATCATGCGCTCCATCTGTCGCCGGCTTTTCGAGCCATAAATCAGACTGCCATTTTCAACTTTATGAAAAAAGGCAGCCGCTACGAATGGCTTGATCAGGCTCGCAGCCTGAAACTGCACGTCTTCGTTGATGGTGACCAGTTTTTCACCGGTAGTGAAATCATAGACAGCCCAGCCCGTACGCTCGTCCGGTGAGAGCCTGCCCTGCCGGCGCAGTTTCTTTATGTGGCTTTCAAGTGCAGCTTCCAGTTCCTGTGATTGCCGTGCCTTGTTGCTGCTGCTGAAACGAGCACTGCTGGGTTTGCTGACCTGTACGGATGTAGTGGATGAGGGTTGAGTGGTTTTGATTGACGCTTTCTGATAACGGCCCGGTTTCGGCTTTTGCGTAATCCAGTTGGCAGAACGGATAGGTGCCGCTTTTTCGAGCCCCCTGGACTTCAACAAACGGGAATGAACCTTGGCCACGCGGGTCGCTCCCGCGCTGTCGCCACGTCGCACATAGATCAGCCCATACAGACCCGAGCGGGATACGACCTTGAGGTTCCTGGCAACGTTCAGGCCCAGGACGCTCGCAACGCGTTGTCGATATAGCTCTACCTGATCCCTGTCACTGTGCCATATATATGAGACGTCATAGCTTTTGCCGGATACGGCAGCAGTTGCTTTGGCCGGGAGCAGGCCTATAAGTGAACAAGCAATGAGAATAATGCCTAGCCGCGTCATAACGTATAGCTTTCCTGTCAATTACATTAAATCAATAACTTGCAAGGCCATTCTACAGTAGAACAACAAGAATTCAAGGGTTGCGGCACCAAAAAAAAGGCCTGCATTGCTGCAGGCCTAAACACCCGGGTCGTCTGGAGCGGGGTCAATCTACGTTAATCGACCCGGTATCGGGGGGAGGATCATGCTTTTGCCAGCTTGACGGCGAGGAAACGTTTCTCGCCCTTGTATTCGACACGCAGCAGCACTGCTGCGCTCTTCCTGGCAGATGCCTGCTTGACACTTTCCACCACCTCATCGGGCGTTGCGACGTTTCGCTGACCGACCATACTGATCACGTAGCCAGGACGTATTCCTGCCTTTGATGCCGGACTGCCTGTCCTGACGTCAGCGACCAGTACGCCGGTGCTGTCTTTTGCAATGCTGTAGCGCTGGCGATTCTCCGGCGTCAGGCTGGCAAGCTGTATGCCCAGCGCAGCGTCGTCCGATGCTGCATCAACCGGCGCCTTCGCCAGGCGGGGCTTCTCATCCGGCATGGCGCCTATGACAACCTTTATCTCTTCAAGCTTGCCTTCACGCTGAACCTGGAAGACCGATTCACTACCGGAATGTGTTTTGGCAACGCGTCTTGGCAGCGCCTTGAATTCATCCAGCGGCTTGCTATCCATGCTGATAATCACATCGCCTGCCCTGATACCGGCCCGACTGGCCGGTCCATCCTCGACAACACTTGCGACCAGAACGCCGCTGGCCTTGTCCAGGCCGAGGCTCTCGGCGATCTCTTCTGTTACCGGCTGAATCTGTACACCCAACCAGCCGCGGCTGACCTGACCATTGCTGCGCAACTCGGTGATGATTTCACTCGCCATATTCGACGGGATGGCAAAGCCGATACCGACATTACCGCCACTGGGTGAATAGATGGCCGTGTTGATACCGATCACCTTGCCCGTCCCGTCGAACAGGGGCCCACCGGAATTACCCCGGTTGATCGGTGCATCGATCTGGAGAAAGTCATCGAAGGGGCCGGATTGTATATCCCGACCGCGTGCAGAAATGATGCCTGCGGTCGCCGTACCACCCAGACCAAACTGGTTGCCCACAGCGATGACCCAGTCGCCGACTTCTGCAATATCGGAGTCACCCATTTCGACAAAGGGCAACGGGGTGTCGGCATCCAGCTTCAACAGGGCAAGATCGGTCTTTTCATCGACACCCACTACGGACGCCTTGTATTGCTTACCGTTATCCGTGGTGATTTCAATGGTATCTGCCGAGTCAATGACGTGATGATTGGTGACGACGTAGCCATCGGCACTGATAATGAAGCCTGACCCTGCACCTTTAACCTTTGGCTGACTGCCATGTTTCGATTGCGGCGCGTTTTCGAAGAATCGCTCGAAAAATTCGTTGAAAGGTGAACCTTCGGGCAGGTTGGGCATACTGAACTGAAACGGCTGGCCGGTATTTGCGGCGTTGGCTTTTCCCGTTGTCGTGATACTGACCACGGCAGGTCTTACCTGCTTGATCAGGCTCGCAAAACTCGGTCTCTGCAGGGCTGCGGTTTCGTGGGACGCACCCGGCGCAACAATGGCGAGCGCGGGAGAGATAACTGACAGTTGCGTACCGCCGAGTACTGATGCCATCGCTGCCGCTACGATTGTTTTCCTGATTGTCCTTGACTGCTTGATTTTCATTGCTTAGCTCCTGTTTTGCCGCGTGCGGTTCGGAACCGGACCGGGCAGCTATTTGTTCCTGTGACGAATATATCGACAGGGGCCTTACCGGCTCATTTCGAAATCATTACAACTCTGTAATGTTTCATACCCGACCT
>JARFQC010000189.1 GCA_029287965.1 Arenicellales bacterium | reverse complement strand
GGATCACCGCGGTGGTCCATTCCCATCTTGTCAATTTCGTCGAGCAGGAACAGCGGGTTCTTGACCCCGGCCTTGGACATTGTCTGCAGCAACTTACCGGGCATTGAGCCGATATAAGTCCGGCGATGACCGCGGATCTCGGCCTCGTCGCGAACACCGCCCAGTGCCATACGCACAAATTTACGGTTGGTTGAGCGGGCAATAGACTCCCCCAGTGAGGTCTTGCCCACACCGGGAGGCCCTACCAGGCAAAGCACCGGGCCCTTGACCTTACGAACGCGCTTTTGCACCGCCAGATACTCGATGATCCGATCCTTGACTTCGTCCAGCCCGTAGTGGTCCTCGTCGAGAATACGGGTGGCGCGCTTGAGGTCATGCTTTACCTTGCTGCGCTTGGTCCAGGGTACGCTGACCATCCAGTCAATGTAGCTGCGGACGACAGAGGCTTCCGCCGACATCGGTGACATCATCTTCAGCTTGCCCAGTTCAGCCTCCGCCTTTTCCTTGGCCTCGGCGGGCATCTTCGCCTCGTCAATCCGGGTCTGCAACTCATCCAGCTCGTTAGGCGCCTCGTCCATCTCGCCCAGCTCTTTCTGGATAGCCTTCATCTGCTCATTGAGATAGTACTCGCGCTGGCTCTTTTCCATCTGCTTCTTGACCCGGCCACGGATGCGCTTTTCTACCTGCAGCAGGTCGATTTCAGACTCCATGATGCCAAGCAGGTGCTCAAGGCGGCTTTGCTCGGACTGAACTTCCAGTATCTGCTGCTTCTCATCCAGCTTGAGATTAAGATGCGCCGCAATGGTATCGGCCAGCCGTCCGGCTTCATCAATACCACTGAGCGAGTTGAGGACTTCCGGCGGAATCTTGTTGTTCAGCTTGACGTACTGTTCGAATGTCGTCAGCACGGTTCTCATCAGGACATCGGATTCTTCGCCTGACAGTTCATCTATAGGCAGCACTTCAGGCACGGCCATGAAGCATTCATCCACCTCGGTAAATTCCACCGCTCTTGTTCTGTCACCGCCCTCGACCAGGACCTTGACGGTGCCGTCCGGCAGTTTCAGCAACTGCAGAATACTGGCCATTGTGCCGACCACGTACAGATCATCGACCGAGGGGTCGTCGTCCGCCGCGTCCTTCTGGGCCAGCAGAAGTATCTGCTTGCCGCTGTCCATTGCACGGTCCAGTGCTGAAATGGATTTCTCGCGTCCTACGAACAACGGGATAACCATGTTCGGAAAGACAACCACGTCTCTCAGTGGCAGCACGGGCAAGGGATGATTGTTGGTGGTAGTCATTTCCTGGTTGGTCGTATCTTCGCTCATTGATATTCCTGGGTGTTGAGAGTAAGCGGTCGAGAAAAGACGATCCGCATGCTCATACCAAAATGGAGTCAGCGGGCCTTAATTCAAGCCCGTTAACCCTGTATTGCTATGTGGGAATTGGGGCGTGTCCGGATCTAGTGCTTGGTCGCGCTGACCGGTACCTGCACGTCATCTTCGTAGATGAACAATGGCTGGGTACCATCCGTGATTACGTTTGTGTCGACGACAACTTCACGGACGCCTGTCATCGAAGGAAGCTCATACATGGTGTTGAGCAGGGCATGCTCAAGAATTGAGCGCAGGCCACGGGCACCGGTCTTGCGCTCCATCGCCTTGCCCGCTACGGCACGCAAGGCATCCTCGCGGATGGTCAAATCCACACCTTCGAGGCTGAAGAGCTTGCTGTACTGCTTGACGAGTGCATTCTTGGGCTCTTTGAGAATTCTCACGAGTGCATCTTCATCGAGTTCCTCGAGAGTGGCTACGATCGGCAGCCGGCCGACGAATTCCGGAATCAGGCCGTAGTGGACGAGATCTTCCGGTTCGATGTCCATCAGGATTTCACCGATCTTGCGTTCTTCATCCTTGCCCTTGATCGAAGCGCCGAATCCGATACCGCTTTTTTCCGAACGGTCCTTGATGATCTTTTCCAGCCCCGCAAAGGCACCGCCAACGATAAACAGGATATTGCGTGTCTCGACCTGGAGGAATTCCTGCTGCGGGTGTTTTCTGCCGCCCTGCGGAGGCACCGATGCCGTGGTGCCTTCGATCAGCTTCAACAGTGCCTGCTGAACACCTTCGCCAGACACGTCACGCGTGATGGAAGGGTTGTCCGACTTGCGCGAGATCTTGTCGATTTCGTCTATGTAGACGATACCGCGTTGAGCCAGGTCGATGTCGTAGTCGCATTTCTGCAGCAGTTTCTGGATGATGTTTTCGACGTCTTCACCCACGTAACCGGCTTCTGTCAGCGTTGTTGCATCGGCGATGGTAAACGGTACATTGAGCAGCCTGGCAAGCGTTTCCGCAAGCAGGGTTTTACCCGAGCCTGTGGGGCCGATAAACAGGATATTGCTCTTCGCGATATCCACTTCATCGGCATCACCTTCGTGCTCGATACGCTTGTAATGGTTGTAGACGGCAACCGAGAGAATTTTCTTGGCGTTCTGCTGACCTATGACGTACTGGTCCAGCCGCTCCTTGATCTCATGCGGTTTGGGGAATTTGTTGCCTTCCTTGTCGTCGCTGAGCTCAACATCGATCTCCTCGCGGATGATCTCGTTGCAGAGCTCGACGCACTCGTCACAGACGTAGACAGAGGGGCCGGCGATCAGCTTGCGAACTTCATGCTGGCTTTTTCCGCAAAACGAGCAATAAAGGAGCTTTTCGTCGTTATTGTCGTGTTTGTCGTCTGCCATTGCTTCGTCCGTCTGCCCTGTTCTAATTCAGTATAGTCGAAAATGAACTTAGCAAGAACTTCGCCGGCTTGGCAAGCATAAAAGCCGGTGTATCTTAAGGGGTGTTCGAGGTGGTTTCATCCCTGCTGGCAATGACTTTATCGACCAGCCCGTACTCCGTGGCCTCATCGGCTTCAAGGAAACGGTCGCGCTCGGTGTCCTGCTCTATGGTTTCAATATCCTGACCGGTATGTGAGCGGAGGATGTTGTTCAGTCGTTCACGGATACGCAGTATTTCCCTGGCATGGATTTCGATGTCGCTGGCCTGCCCCTGGAATCCGCCCAGTGGCTGATGAATCATGACACGCGAATGCGGCAGGCAGTAGCGCTTGTCGGCAGCACCGCCGGCCAGCAGCAGGGCGCCCATGCTGGCGGCCTGGCCGAGGCACACTGTGCTCACGTCCGGCTTGATGAACTGCATGGTGTCGTAGATTGCGAGACCGGCGGTAACGGATCCTCCCGGCGAATTGATATACAGGTGGATATCCTTGTCCGGATTTTCGGATTCGAGAAACAGCATCTGGGCCACAATCAGGTTGGCCATATTGTCCTCAACCGGGCCGACCATGAAAATGACCCGTTCCTTCAACAGACGCGAGTAGATGTCGAATGCGCGCTCTCCGCGCCCGGTGGTCTCGATGACCATCGGCACGAGACCAAGGGCCTGCGGGTCGTTCACGTTGTCGAGGATATCAGCCATGTTTATTCTCCACTGTTAGTCGGTGCAACATTAGCAGGTGTCACAAGTTCCTGAAAGCTGAGTGACTTATCCGTAACTTCGGCGCTCTCAAGCAGTTTGTCGACAACCATGAGTTCCAGCACCTGAGCTTCGATCTCAGCCATACGCTTCTGGTCCGACTTGTACCACTGGACAAATACTGAAGGTTCCTCATAAGTCTCGGCAAGCTTGATCAGGCGTGCTTCGACCCTGTCGGGATCAGGCATCATGTTTTCACGTCCGGTAATCTCACCCAGCGCCAGCCCCAGGGCAACGCGACGTTCGGCAAGCTTCTCATAGAGGTCGCGGGTGCCTTCGTGCTTGCTGATGCCCGGCTGTTCCTTCTCCGCCGACTCGAGCAGCATCTCCGTTTCCTGTCCGACGAGCGCCTTGGGCAGATTGATTTCGTTGGCATCCAGCAGGGCCTGGAACACGGCATCACGCACCATGGTGCTGAGCCTGTCCTCGGCTTCGCGGCTCAGGTTTTCGCGAACTTCCTCTTTGAATTTGGCGATACCGCCTTCCTTGACGCCGAACGATTCCGCCAGCTTTTCATCTATATCGGGCAGCTGCTCTTCGGCAACCTGCGTTGCGCTGACGCTGAAGTGGGCTTTCTGTCCAGCCAGTTTCTCATTGTGATAGTCATCCGGGAAGCTTATGTCTATTTCCCGATCCTCGCCTGCTTTAATACCCTCGAGTTGTTCCTCGAACCCAGGAATCAGGGACTTGGATCCCAGCACGACCGGCATGTCCTTGCCCTCACCGCCCTCGAATACTTCACCATCGACACTGCCCTTGAAGGTCATGGTCACCTGATCACCGCTTTTTGCCTCACGCTCTACCGGTGACCACGTCACACGCTGTTTACGCAGCGACTCAAGCGTACCATCGACGTCTTCGTCGCTGATCTCGCAGATCGGACGTTCCACCTTGAGGGCATCGATCTTCAGGCTGGACATATCCGGATAAATCTCAAACACGGCTATGTATTCGAAATCCTTGCCTTCGCCGATTGTCGTGGCCTGGATGTCAGGGGCACCGGCCGGACGCAGTGATTCCTGGGTCAGTGCCTGCGGGTAGCTGCTGTTGATCAGGTCACTGACGACATCCTGCAGCACGTCATTCTGGTAACGCGACCTGACTATTTTCATCGGTACCTTTCCGGGCCGGAAACCGGGAACTTTAACCGTGCGGGACAACCGTTTGAGCTGCTTGTCCACTTCTGAATCGAATTGTTCAGCCGGCAGTGTGACTGTCATTTTGCGTTCCAGTGCGCCGGATTCCTCTACATTTACCTGCATCGTCTGCTCTCGTTTACTCGTCTTACCAGGTGGATTGCACCTTGATGATTTAAGCCCTGATTTCCATGGCCTCGGATGAATTTATGGTGCGAAAGGGGAGACTCGAACTCCCACGGGTTGCCCCACTGGAACCTAAATCCAGCGCGTCTACCAATTCCGCCACTCTCGCACACGGGGTGCGCCGGACAGCTGTGCACCGCGTGAATAGCCGGGCAATTCTATCTGAATAGCGGAAAATTACAATTTAGCGGCCTTCAGGCCGACCGGCGTGAAAGCCATACTTCCAGTCCCTGCACGATCAGGTCGACATCCAGCTCCAGTATGTCGTTGCGCTGTGCTTCGTTTAATGCGCATCCGGCCCGGTCAAGTTCAGTATCCAGGTAGGCATTTACAGACAGGACCAGTGCGCTGCCGCCGCGCTCGCAGGTTGCGGCGACTCGGGCCAGGTCGTCGATGCGTCGGTGCAGGTCATCTGCATAGCGAGCAGGTTCGTCCAACCGGCCGAAATGGGTCAGGTACATGCATTCCGGGCGCCAGGCCATCAGCCGGTCGATGGATTGATGCCATGCCTCGGGTTCGAACTGGACCGGTGTGGTCGGCGGGAAAATGAAGCCTGCGCCATTACAACTCAGTTCCGGATACACGACACCGAAGGTGTCGCCGCTAAAAAAGCCTCGCGTGCGTTCGTCCCAGATACAGAAATGATGGCGTGCATGGCCGGGCGTATCGAGGACTGTCAACTCCCTGCCGCCAAGGTGAAACCTGTAGCCGTCTTCTGCAGCAATAACCCGCTTTTCATCGACGGGCACAATCTCGCCTACGCTGTTCCTCAGCCCTTCCCTGCCGTATACCGCCTCTGCCCCGGCGATCAGTTTTGCCGGATCTATCATGTGTCGCGCACCGCGGGGATGGATGACCATACTGGCCTGCCTGCATTCCTGCATCAGGCGACCGGCACCGCCGGCGTGATCAAGATGGACATGGGTCGGGACAACGTACTCCACATCGTCCGATGTAAGTCCTTCATCTTCCAGTGCGCAAAGAATTCGCGCAACGCTGTGCTCTACCCCGGTGTCGAAGATGGCCGCGCGGCCGTCCTCGATCATGACGTAGCAGGCTGCCAGGCCGGTGCGGTGATAGCCGGTATCCAGCTGCAGGATGCCCTCATCCAGCCCGGTGATTGCAGACGCCATTAACCCTCCACTGTAGAGACTGCCACTGCAATAATCACGCTTTCCCGAAGGCTATTCACTGAACTGTTAGTTGGCAGGGCTGCCTGCATGTGGTGATTTTGCGTAAATCATTAATGAAAACGCTATTCATTATACATATTCACAATGGGCAGACGATTTACAATGCGGGTCGCCCCGAGCGGTCATCGCGACGTACCTTTTTCCCTGCAGATCGGTTATCTTTTCCCGCGTCTTCTGGGTGGGCTGTATTTCATGTTGGCCTATAAATCCCACATTAACTAAATGATGATAAACAGCAGGTCGCTCATTGGCAAAACCTGACAAACAACGCTACATGGTCGTCATGGACGGCACCGTCATGGTCGGCGCCGAACGCGAGACCGTCATCAAGAAGCTCAGCCGCCTGTTCGGTTCAGAGCCCGAAAATGTTGAGGCCATGCTGCGCGGAGAGCCTCTAGTCATTAAGAAAAACCTGACTGCGCAGCGGGCCCATCAGTATTTCCGTACCATCAGCAATGCCGGGGCAGCCTGCCATCTGGAAGAATTCAACCCATCCGACGCAGCCGGTTACGCGGCTAAAAAGACGTCAAACTTTCCTGACAGCGAGCTGATCAGCGGCTCTTCAGTCAAATTCAGTGATCATATGAGCGAAGACGAAGAGATTCGCCAGCAGATTGAAGAACGCATCCGCCAGCTCGAAGACACCGGGCAGTTTCGCATCGATGATCTGGCCTCCCGACGGACAAATGACAAGATCGTGTTTCTCTCCCTGATTCTGCTGATATTCGCTTTGCTGGCTGCCGTGTATTTCATCGTTTAGCCTGCCTGCCCGCAATCAGCCGGCGTCGCCCGGGCAGCGGACCTATAGTCTCGGCATACAGCCAGGTCACCGCTGCTACATTGAGTCGGCCGTCCTGAACGACTATCGACATCCGTCATGTTCGGGGCGTGCTCAACCTCGCCCTCCACCGTCAAGAGAGTGCTGATCGGGGCTTGCATAGGTTTATTTTAGGCAGACTGCTGTATAATCGCGCGCCTTCCGACTTCTGCCAGGTATTACCCGTGACCAGCAAGCTACGCAACATTGCCATCATCGCCCACGTTGACCATGGCAAAACCACCCTCGTCGATGCACTGCTGGAGCAGTCCGGCTCGTTTAGCGAACGCGAGGTGGCCCCCGAACGTGCGATGGACTCTAACGATCTCGAGCGCGAGCGCGGCATCACGATCCTGGCAAAAAACACCTCGGTCACCTGGGGTGAGTATCGCATTAACATCGTCGACACCCCCGGGCATGCTGACTTCGGAGGCGAGGTGGAGCGTGTCCTGTCGATGGTCGATTCTGTTCTGCTGCTGGTCGATGCAGTGGAAGGACCGATGCCGCAAACGCGCTTCGTCACGCAGAAGGCCTTCAACATGGGATTCCGCCCAATCGTCGTCATCAACAAGATCGACCGGGAAGGTTCACGTCCCGACTGGGTCATGGATCAGACATTCGAGCTGTTCGACCGCCTGGGTGCCACCGACGAACAACTCGACTTTCCCGTCGTCTATGCCTCCGCCATCAACGGTTTCGCCACGCTGGATGCGGATCAGCCGACCGACAACATGGAAGCCCTGTTCGAAATGATCACCCAGCACGTCAGCCCGCCTGATGTTGATCCAAACGGCGCCCTGCAGCTGCAGGTCTCCGCACTCGACTATGACTCCTACAAGGGCATCATCGGCATCGGCCGCATCAGCCGCGGCAAGCTTAAACCCAACACACCGGTAAAAGTGATCGACACGCAGGGGCATCAGCGCCCGGGCCGCGTATTGCAACTGCTCGGCCTGCACGGGCTGGAACGGCATGAGATTGAGTCAGCCAGCGCGGGTGACATCATCGCCTTCACCGGCATGGAAACCCTGCACATCTCGGACACGCTGTGTGACACTGAGACGGTTGAGGCCCTGACACCGTTAAGCGTAGACGAGCCCACCGTCAGCATGTTCTTCCAGGTGAATACTTCGCCATTCGCCGGCAAGGAGGGCAAGTACGTCACCTCGCGCCAGATTCGTGAACGCCTGGAACGTGAATTGCTGCATAACGTGGCACTGCGAGTTGAAGACACGGAAGACCCCGACAAATTCCGCATTTCCGGACGCGGCGAACTGCATCTGTCCATCCTGATCGAAAATATGCGCCGGGAAGGGTTCGAACTGGCCGTATCGCGTCCTGAAGTCATCACCCATGAAGTTGACGGTGAACTGCAGGAACCCTTCGAAATGCTGACCGTCGACGTAGAGGAAGGCCACCAGGGCACCGTTATGGAAAAACTCGGTGAACGCAAGGGCGACCTCGCCGATATGCAGCCTGACGGACGTGGACGGGTCAGGATCGATTATGTCATCCCGGCACGCGGTCTGATCGGTTTCCGCACCGAATTTCTGACCAGCACCCAGGGCACCGGACTGATGCACCACGTGTTCGACCATTACGCCAAGGTCAAGGCCGGTTCCATCGGTCAGCGCATGAACGGTGTGCTGATCTCCAACGGCCAGGGCAAGAGCCTCGGCTTTGCCCTGTTCAACCTGCAGGAACGCGGCCGACTGCTGATCGGCCCCGGTGAAGAAGTCTACGAAGGCCGTATCGTCGGCATTCATTCGCGCTCGAACGACCTGGTGGTGAATCCGCTCAAGGGCAAACAGCTAACCAACGTGCGCGCCTCCGGTTCCGACGAGGCCATCGACCT
Source organism: Arenicellales bacterium (assembly GCA_029287965.1). GTDB lineage: Bacteria > Pseudomonadota > Gammaproteobacteria > BMS3Bbin11 > BMS3Bbin11 > JARFQC01. The sequence goes on along the minus strand of JARFQC010000189.1, from coordinate 2,827 downwards.
CGTGCCGCCGATTCGCATGACACTCGAACAGGCGCTGGAATTCATCAACGATGACGAACTGGTCGAAGTCACGCCTGAAAGCATCCGCATACGCAAGAAGCTGCTGATAGAGCACGAACGCAAGAAAGCGGCACGGCCGGCAAAAAGCCCACAGTAACACCCTGGTTAGCTATAGCATGTGTGAGCGACAGCCTGTCGCGATAAACATTTTTTGATGTCTCAAGTCGCGACAAGCTGTCGATCCCACGGGTAGAATCAGACCTGATTCAAACTTCTGGCAGCTAGTAGAAACCATGCGCGACGCCTCACCTTCCACGATATACCTCAAAAACTATCGCAAGCCTGCCTACTGGGTAGACAGCATCGACCTCGACATCGATCTACATGCGGGTAAGACTACCGTCAGGTCATCCATGCAGGTGCGACGGCGCAAGGGACTGCCGGCTGATACGCCATTCGTTCTGGACGGCCAGGAGCTGACGCTGCAAGCAGTGCGCGTTAACGGCGAGGAGCGCGATGTAAAGCACCTACTCACGGACGACGAATCTCTCACGCTGGCGCAACTGCCGGGCCGCTTCGTGCTGGAAATAGAGACACAGATCGTTCCCGAGCAGAACACCAAGCTGGAAGGACTGTACAAATCCGGCAGCATGTACTGCACACAGTGCGAGGCGGAAGGATTCCGGCGCATCACCTATTTCCCTGACCGGCCTGACATCATGGCCCGCTACAGCACAACCATCAGGGCAGACAAGGACAAGTATCCGGTGCTGCTTTCTAACGGCAACTGCGTCGCAACCGGTGACCTGGATGAAGACCGCCACTGGGCGAAGTGGGAAGATCCTTACCCGAAGCCATCCTACCTGTTTGCCATGGTTGCGGGACCGCTGGCGCTGCACCAGTCCAGTTTCAAGACACGCTCCGGCCGCAGGATAGACCTGCGTATGTATGTCGAACCGCATAACCGCAGCAAGACGGACCATGCCATACGCTCACTGAAGCAAGCCATGAAATGGGACGAAGAGGTATTCGGCCTCGAGTACGACCTCGACACCTTCATGTTCGTCGCAGTCGACGACGTCAACATGGGCGCGATGGAATACAAGGGCCTGAATATATTCAACACGGCCTGCGTGCTGGCACGCCCGGATACGGCGACCGATGCCGACTATGACCGCATCCAGTCCATCGTGGGACATGAGTATTTCCACAACTGGACGGGCAATCGCGTCACCTGCCGCGACTGGTTCCAGCTCAGCCTGAAGGAAGGTCTGACCGTGTTCCGCGACCAGGAATTCAGCGCAGACCTGAACTCACGCGCCGTCAAGCGTATCGAGGAAGTGCGTGTCCTGCGCGAGCACCAGTTCCCGGAAGACGACGGTCCGACCGCACACCCCGTGCGGCCCGACCACTTCATCGAGATCAGCAACTTCTATACGTCGACCATCTACCGCAAGGGGGCCGAAGTCATCCGCATGATGCACACGCTGATCGGGCCATCGGCGTTCCGCAAGGGTATGGATTTATATTTCAAGCGGCATGACGGCCAGGCCGTAACTACCGATGATTTCGTTCGGGCCATGTCAGACGCGAGCAGCGTAGACCTGGCGCAGTTCAAGCGCTGGTACAAGCAGGCCGGCACACCTAGATTATCAATAGAAACACATCACGATACCGACAATGGCGTTCTCGAACTGACTATTACTCAGCAGACGCCCGATACACCCGGACAGACGAACAAGAAGCCAGCGCACATCCCTCTCCTGCTGGGCTGCATGGACAGCAAGGGCAATGACATGCCGGTGCGACTGGCTGGCGAACGCGGTACCCGCAAACCGGGCAGCCGGTTACTGGAACTGCGTAAACGCAGGCAGACATTTCACATCAGGGCAAAAGAGAAACCCGTCCTGTCACTGTGCCGCAACTTTTCCGCTCCCGTACGCATCTGCCACGACTGCAGCAGCGAAGAACTCGCCTTCCGCCTGACCCATGACAGCGATGAATTCAATCGCTGGGAGGCAGGTCAGCAGCTGGCCATCAGGCAGGCAAAAAGAATCATTAACTCAGAAGGCCAGGCCGAACTGCCGGGATACTTCCTCGATGCCTTCGGCAAGGTCCTGGTACGGCGTGGTCTCGACAAGGCGCTGGTGGCCGAAATTTTCACCCTGCCGGGGGAAAACTACCTGGCGGACAATATGCCGGTCGTGGATGTTGCAGGCATACACGGGGCGCGCCGCAGCCTCTACAAAGGTCTGGCAGAACACCTGCAGGAGCAATTTGAGAAGGCATACCACAAGAACAGCTCAAGCAAAAAATATGCATTTAATGCCAGTGATGCAGCGCGTCGCAGTCTCAGGAACACCAGTCTTCATTACCTGATGGAGCTAGAAAGCGACGACTATGTAAAACTGTGCCTGGCACACCACCTCGATGCAGATAACATGACTGATGCATTGAGCTCGTTGATTGCCCTGGTGCACCACGACTGTGATGAGCGTAGCCAGGTTCTCGAGCACTTCTATGACAAGTGGAAGGATGACCGGCTGGTCGTCAACAAGTGGCTGTCGGTGCAGGCCATTTCACGTCTGCCCGGCACATTGAAGCAGGTCAGGAAGCTTACCCGCCATGCCGCCTTTGATATCAGGAATCCGAACAAGGTGCGCGCACTGATAGGTACATTCTGCAATGCGAATCCTGCACAGTTCCATGCATCGAACGGCGAAGGCTACCAGTTCCTGGCTGACACGATCATTGAGCTGGACACGCTGAACCCGCAGATTGCATCCGGCCTGCTGACGCCGTTGACGCGCTGGCATCGTCATGAGCC
>JARFQC010000134.1 GCA_029287965.1 Arenicellales bacterium | reverse complement strand
GCAATAACAAAAGCTTGCACTATAAACCTCACACAAAGACCTCTTCCCGGATAAGCATCCTTTATTGCGCTTTATAGTCCATTTAAAACAATAAGATACAGGCAATATTTAATGTTAATATGGCGGCCTGGTCAGGCCTCCCGAATGCTCGATTCTGCTTGAATGTTCTCGAAAAGTTCCCTATCCTGAGATGGAAACTTTATGAGAACTTTAGCGGGAACAAGCGCATGCTGACAACACAACAGAAACGGGTACTGGATTTCATCCGGGCTTTCATTTCACGTCATGGCCACGCCCCTACGCTGCGCGAGATCGGTGAAGGCGTCGATATCCAGTCGCGCGGCGCGGTGCACCGGCATGTACAGACGCTGCTCGATCGCGGCGTGTTGAAGCGTTCGCGGCGCGGCTGGCGCACGCTGGAGCTCGCGGACACGACGGATGACGCTACAGCAGCCACCCTGCCCCTGCTGGGCAAAATCGCCGCCGGTCGACCGATTGAGGCGATACCGGGCCACGACGAGGTCAATGTCGCCGAGATGCTGCTCGGTACAGACCGCTACGCCCTGCAGGTGGAAGGCGACTCCATGATCGATGCCGGCATCCTCGATGGCGATACGGTGATTATCCGGCGCAGCGAGACGGCCGATGACGGCGATATTGTCGTGGCACTGGTCGATAACGAGGAAGTGACGCTCAAGCGCCTGCGGCACCTGTCCGGGCGGCGTATCAAGCTGGTTGCCGAGAACCGCGCCATGGCACCGCTGATCTACCCGGATGAGCGGGTGCAGATACAGGGTGTGCTGGCCGGTCAACTGCGCGTATACCGCTGATGGATCAGCCTGCCCGCTACGCTGAAGCCTGGGAACGGGCCATCATACTGGTCGATATGAATGCCTTCTTCGCCTCTATCGAGCAGGCAGACCATCCCGAGTGGCAGGGCCTGCCGGTAGGCATTACCAACGGCCTGCAGGGCACCTGCATCATTACTTCTTCGTACGAGGCACGCGCCTATGGCATCAAGACCGGCATGCGGCTCAAGGAAGCGCGCAAGCTGTGTCCCGACATCATTCAGTGCCCTGCCCGGCCGGAGCGTTACGCGCAGGTTTCCAGTGCCATCATGCAGGCCCTGCAGCAGATTACGCCGGACATCGAGATCTTTTCCGTCGACGAGGCGTTCCTCGATGTCACGCACTGCCAGCGGCTGTACGGCCATCCGGAGAAGATCGCCCGGCAGGTCAAAAAGCTCGTATACGACGTCTCCGGCGTGCTGTGCTCGGTAGGACTGAGCGGTGACAAGACCACGGCCAAGTTCGCCGCCAAGCACGACAAGCCGGACGGCCTGACGGTAATCCCGCCATGGCAGGCGCGCGAGCGCCTCGAGGATGTGCCGGTCACCGAGCTGTGCGGCATCGCCGGCGGCATTGGCCGCCACCTGGCGAAGCATGGCGCCTATACCTGCGGTGACGTGGCGCGCCTGCCGATCAGCGTACTGGCGCGGCGCTTCGGCAACCCGGGCCGACGCATCTGGTACATGTGCCAGGGTGCTGACCCGGAACCGTTGCTGCTCAATGTGCCGCCACCCAAGTCTATCGGTCATGGCAAGGTCATGCCGCCCGATACACGCGACAAGGAAGCATTGCTGCTGTTCCTGCTGCACATGGGTGAAAAGGTTGCCGCCCGCCTGCGACGCCACGGGCTGCAGGCGCAGACTTTCTACGTCGGCCTGCGCACCCGCGATGGCTGGCTGGCCAGCCGGCAACGCAGTGTGCTGCCTACCGATGACGGGCATCATGTGCGCGCGCTGTGCAGTCAGTTCGTCGAGCAGTGCTGGCACGGGGAAGGCGTCCACCAGGTACAGGTCACGGCACTCGATCCACGCCCGGCGCACGGTCAGCAGGACCTGTTCACCTGCAATGACGAGATGCAGAACGTGAACCGGGTCATGGACAGCGTCAATGAACGTTATGGCGAGTTTGCACTGGCCCCTGCGCGGCTGTTGAATCGCTCGCACATGCCGAATGTCATCGCTCCGGCCTGGAAGCCATACGGGCATCGCCAGACGATCCTCAAGGAATACGGGACACGGTGATGTGTTGTCATTATCGGCTGGCACATCGCGACAGGCTGTCGCTCCCACCTGGACAGAATAAGATATGGTGCGGCTCCATCGTGATAGAGGCAGTCTCACAGAAACAGAATCAAACGTGGGCCGGAGCCACAGTGGGAGCGACAGCCTGTCGTGACTGTGTTGATTCTGCTTCTGTGAGGGCGACATCCCATCGTGGTTGCGATCTGCGCATTCACCTGTACTGATGGGTGGGCACAAACCATGTGCGGCGGCGTCTACTACACACACAAGAACCGGGATATCCGGCTCTACTTTCCCAATCCGCGGGCCATGCTGCCTGTCAGGATGAAAGATGGCGAGGTTCGCCTGCTGCCCTGGGGGCGGCGCAGCGATCAGCCGGGTAAATTGCCGCGCGGTGGCTGGGCGCGTCTTGCAGCTGTCTACAGCGGCAGCTGGGATCGCTGGTTTCCGGTGCCGGTCAAGATTCCGGTGAAGTCATTCATGGAAAGGGATATTGAAGGCCACAGTCACTGGTATGACCTGACGCGCGGGAAATGGCTGCAGGGTCTGGTCGCGCGCGATGGTTACGAGCAGCGGGTGTACGTGGTAGTTGTCGAGCCGGAGATGGAGGATGCCGCGCATGAGCGCTGGCCGAGGATTATGAGCTAGCGCTATACATGGCTGGGATTTTTGCAGGAGCGGCGGCCTCGCCGCGAATGCATTATTAACTGCAAACTCGCGGCGAGGCCGCCGCTCCTGCATGGACAATGCAGAAGTCCGCGTGTCAAATCAGTCATCCGGCTGCGGCATCGGCAACCCGGCCAGTTTGCACACTTCGTGGCACGGGTCAGTGTGGAACAGAGCGTATATATGCTTTTCGTATTCCTTCTGATCGTGGAAGCGAGCGTTCTTTTTGCCCAGGGTACGGACAACCGTGTGCATGGTCGGCGTGGTCTGCTTTTCTTCGTAGAACTCGCGCACGTACCAGATCAGTTCCCAGTGATCGACATAGAGATCAATGCCGTCCCGTTCCGCTACCGCTTTGGTAAAACCCTCATTCCAGTCGTTAGGGTTGCAGATGAATCCCTGTTCGTTGGTAGGAATGTGTTGACCGTTGACTTCTATATTCATTTTCAGTTTCTCCGTGATGGTAGTAACAGTGAGATGCTTATTTATGCACCCCTAAAAATACTTTATCACAAAGGTCGGGTATTAGTGCAAGCCTGAAATGAAAATTTATCGCGATTTCCAGTAATCCGCTTCCTTGCTGGATTTCGGCAGGTCGTACAAGCCCCGTTCATAGGCCTCGGCCAGGAGTTCCCGGGCACGCGTGTTGCCATTCCTGGCTGAGCGTTTTATCCATTTCACACCCGCCGCATAATCCACCGTCATACCTTCGGAATCACCCTCCAGGTACAGGACACCCAGGTTGAACTGGGCGCGGTTTTCTTCCTGCTTACCGGCAAGCGTGTACCACCTGGTCGCCTGGGCGAGATCACGTTCAGGTCCCCAGCCGCTGTGATACAGAAAGCCCAGGCTGTACTGCGCCTCGGCGATACCCTTCTCCGCAAGCGGCTGCCAGAG
>JARFQC010000125.1 GCA_029287965.1 Arenicellales bacterium | reverse complement strand
GCACACGCTCCTGCAGCAACAGCTCCGTGGCCCGTATCAGCGGATCAGACAGGAATCGGCGTTGCATGGGCTGGTTAAGCAACAGATGCTCAAGGGCCAGCAGACTCATACCTTGATGATGCGCCATGAAGGCACGCACGATGGCGTGACGCTTGCCCCGCAGCACACGTGAAGGCGTATAATCGACCGCTTCATAGAAGCCATAGGCACCCAGAAAACCATAGGCGGCCAGAGTCTGCAGGTTACGGCACGCTTCCAACGGCATCATCATTAGCGCTAGTGCGCTGGCGTAAGGCGCGATCACCAGATCCTCTCCCAAGCCGCGCTTGAGTCCCATCCCAGGCACGCCGAAGGCCCGGTATTGATAGACCTGGTTCATATCGGTGGCGTTGTAGCAGGACTCGGAAATACCCCAGGGTACACCACGTTGTCGGCCATATTCGATCTGGCGAGACACAGCGGCCTTGCAGGTCTCATCCAGCAGGGTGTGGTGGTAACTCGGCATGATCAGCTGCGGCATCAGGTACTCGAACATCGAGCCGCTCCACGAAATCAGGCTCACATCGCCGCCATGGCTGGTCAGCAGGCGGCCAAGTGCAAACCAATGCTTCTGAGGAAGCTGGTCCTGTGCGATAAGCAGGAAACTGGCCAGGCGCGCTTCCGACGCCAGAAGATCATAGCAGGCCGGGTCGCGGCGTCGTTCACTCACGTCATAACCGATACTCAGCAAACCACTGCTTGTGTCGTAGAGAAATTTAAAATCCATCACCGCCAGTTCATGGCAACGCCCCGCCAAATCGTCGATGGTTCTGAGCCGCGCCACCGCGTCCTTATAAGCTGAACCTTTCGTGGCCAACTCCGCCAGCGTGGGTATGGTGCTGAACTGTTCCAGCTCGGGTGCCAGGTAGCCAAGGTCATCGCGAAGCGCACGGAATTGTTGATCGAATGCCTGCGCCCAGTAATAGAGTTCGCCGTCAATATCAATCTCTGCTGGCAGCCATGTAACCAGCCCACCCCCGATACGCTGAATCTCGTTTAGCAAGCGATCGGCATCGGCCAGTGTCCGTGGCGGATCATTCGGCGTGAGTGCGTCCTGTAGTAACTTTAACTTCTTGGCCAGATCGGCCGTTGATGATGGTGGAAGCTGCTCCACCAGCACCTGCAGGGTATCCAGTAATCCCTGAAATGCGTTTTCAGACAGCACCGGCTGATCTTTCAACTCGGCCAGTCCCGCCTGCAAGGTGAGCAGGCAGCCCGCCAGATTTCCACTGTCGACCGAAGAGACGTATTGCGGAAGAAGCGGTTTCAGGGTGCGGGTGTCGTACCAGTTATAGAAATGGCCGCGGTAGCGTTCCAGCTTTTCCATCGTGGCCAGCGTGTTTCCGGCGCGCCGCAAGAATTCTCCGGTACAGATATAACCGAAATCGTAGGCCGACAGATCCGCCAGCAGCGACATGCCAATATTGGTGGGCGAGGTACGTGAAGCGATGACGGGCGTCGGATATTCCTGGTAGTTATCTGGCGGCAACCAGTTCTCCTCCGGACCTACGAAGTCTGCGAAATAGCGCCATGTCCGCCGGGCCGATAGCCTCAGGAATGAGCGTTGTTCATCGCTCAAATCTGGTACGGGAGAGACCAGTGGCAAGCTGATCCACCAGGCAATCACAGGTGATACCAGCCAGAGCAACAATATCGGGGCGCTCAGAAGCAATGCCGCGCCACTCAATGTAAAAGCCGATACCAGCGCCACAACCGGCGCAATCCACATCTCCGAAAAATAATCAGTCAGTGTGCGCCGTGCGTTACGGCGTGCGTACGAATTCGTATGCCAGAGCAATAATCCACGCCGGGTGAACAGCATACGCACACCCGAACGCAGCATCGCATCCAGGCAAATCAGTGCGTCGTAGGGCAGGAAAATCAAGGCCAGAAAAGCATGTGCCATCGGGCGTTCCCCCGATCTGCCGGTCTGGGCCAGATGCACCAGCCAGGCACGTTCGCCTGGCTTACGGATAAACTCGATCAAGGTGGACAGCAAGGGCGTCAGGAACACCATCATCACCACCAGTAGGCTCCAGAACCACACCGGCCCCGGGCCAAACAGCCAACCACCGATCAGCAGGGCAAACAGTGCCGGTGATACCAGGCTACGGCGAAGATTGTCAAAAAGCTTCCACCTCGACAAGGCCGAGAGCGGATTCGCTTGGCGCCTGGCCTTCGATTCTTCTGATTGATACGGTCCAGGCACTGTCGGCAATAGCCAACCGGCCAGTTGCCAGTCACCACGTATCCAGCGATGTCGCCGACTGATATCGACGGCGTAGCTGTCTGGGTGTTCTTCAATGAGATCGACATCGGTTATCAGCGCCGATCGCGCATAGCCGCTTTCCAACAAATCATGACTGAGAATGAGATTATCCGGAAATCTTCCATCAACGGCCTGACGAAAGGCATCCACATCATAGATACCCTTGCCGACAAATGATCCTTCGCCGAAGACATCCTGATAGACATCTGATACTTCTCGCGTGTAAGGATCGATGCCGGACTCGCCCGCGAACAATTTCGAAAACCGCGACCGGGCTGAACTGATCAGACTGATCGAGGTGCGTGGTTGCAGGATCGCGTAGCCTTTTACAATACGTTTCCTGTTGGCATCGTAGACCGGCCGGTTCAGCGGATGCGCCATGTTACCGATAAGTGTGCGTGCCGCATCGCGGGGCAATTGCGTGTCGGTGTCCAACGTGATGACATACTGGATCGAACCCAGGATGGAGACATCGCCGACAATATCCGAAAATGCCGTTTGCGCTCCGCCGCGCAGCAGGGCATTGAACTGTTCCAGCTTGCCGCGCTTACGCTCATATCCCATCCACACCTGTTCATAGGCATTCCACTGTCGAGGCCGGTGAAACAAATAGAAGATGCACGGACGGTCTTCGCTGTAGGTTTCATTGAGCCTTTGCAGTGCTGTGCGCGCATAGGCAAGCACGGCATCGTCATCGGGTTGAGTACACTCAGCCGCGTCACGGAAATCCGTCAACAATGCAAAAAAGAGATTGGGATCGCGATTGCCAAGATAACGAATCTCCATGGCTTCGAGCAGATCATCAACCTCTTGCGGCTTGCTCAGCAATGTAGGGACAACCACCATGGTGCGATGGATATCTGGAATCCCTTTGGAAAAATCCAGGCGAGGTAAGGCGTGGGGTGGCAGCATGGACGTAACCATGAGGTTTACCAGTGGCACAGCCAACGCCGAGGCGCCGATGAGGCCGCAAATGGCAAAATACCAGTAGCGCCAGTCAGCCAATGCGATACCACTGAAGGAAGACAGCACGACACTGGTCGCCAGCACGGTAAGCAAAAGGATGGGACTGAGGTAAAGCGGCAGGTGGTGATTTCGGAACGCCCGTTTTGCTCGCGTCTTCCACGACAAACGGCAGTCGACGACCTGCTCCAGACGCTGTCGCCCCTGATCGACCAGATAGTAGCCGACATGCGCGCTGCGATCATTCGCACCAACACACTCTGCCGCTTCCTGTGCAAGCGCAATGGTTTCACGCGCAACATTCAACTCACTGCTCTCACAACGCCTGGCCACATCTTCAATGACATGCCGGTAACGATCGCGGGTGGCGAAGTTCTGTCCGGCATGCATTGCCGCGGGATCTTTTCGTAGCGTCTGTTCGACGACACTGAGCGACTCGACGAAATCACACCAGTCCACGGTGCCGATAAAACGCAGGCTACTGATACTGTTGGCAATCGATATCTGGTTGGTTGCGGCTGTTCGGGCAGCCGCCGACGACAGTTGAGTTGCGGACACCCCCTGTTCGAGAAGTTTTTGCTCGAGCCAGGTTTGAACGAACGCCATCGCTGGCCCCTGAGCCTGGAGTCTGGCGTAAAATTCTTCCACAAAGGATGCGGTCAGTGGCACATCGGCATTGGCAAACTCGGCCAGTCGCTGGATAAGCTGTTTCGGCTCCTCTTCAGCCGTTTTCAGCATGCGGTCTGCCCAGACAATGGCGGCTTCGCGCTCCTCGCGCCGACGCGCGACACGCAAGGCTACGCGACGCAGATTATCCAGCAACGCCAACTGCAGCATGATCGGAAATGCCCACAGTTCACCCAGCTTTAACGGTTCAGCACTCTGATAGGCAGCGATGATCTGGGTAGTGTTGTCGCTGTCGACACGGCCATCCATATGAGAAATCAATGTCAGGGCCAGGTCATAGATGCGGGGGAATCCGGCAGACAGACCCTCTGCGAGTCGCGGTAACTGCCGGCTGTAGCCGCGCGGCAGATGCCGACGCGCCAGACTAATCTGCTGCTCGATGAGGTAAAAATTATCTAGCAACCAGGCCTCTGCCGGTACGATCCGTTGTTCAGGTATAGCTGCGGCTGCCACCACATCATAAGCCGCCAACAGGACATGCTCATTATCCGCGAGCCGCGGTAACAACCTGTCCGGCCCCGGACGCGTATCGATTTTATGCTGGCCAGCCAGCTTTACTGCGTGACGATTCAGTTGCTCGATACTGAACAACGCGGCGCGCAACAACCTGGTATCCTCATCGTTGCTCAGCGAATTGCGAGTGTGCGCCCCTGATAAAAACGCTTTGGTGATTATTGATTTTTCCTTAATCTGGTTTGAAATGGTTTCAAACATATTTTTCAAACCAGTTGTCTGCCGGTTAAGGCTGCCTGCCAATATTGAATAAGCCAGTAGAATCCTGCTGATCTTTCTTTAGTTTTTTTGCCGCCTTCTTTTCTTTTGGCGTCATCGCCGGTTTCTTCTTCATTTCTTTGTTGCTGTGTTGTCCTTTGCTCATAGTATTCAATCCTAAAATATTTAATGGAATGCATTCAGGCCACACACTGCAGCTCGATTCAACTGAAAGCAGTTCAATCGAGTCTGTTCAATGTTGTCCTGATTACGTTGTACTGAGTACTGAATATCGAAAAATCAGTCTGTCCGATGGGACCACGGGATATTCTGTTATCCGGAAAAAAGAAATGCCTGGGTAAGATGAATATGGCGAATATTTATTATACTAATGCTAGCATAAACAAATAATACGTGTTTGTTTATTCCGGCTCCAGAACCCCATCCAAAAGTGTTCTAATCGAGCTAATATTTTGTCCACGAACTATCTATTCTGCACACGGATAATTACTTTTATATTCCTGATGCCTGAAGCATTTTCCTTACAACAACTATCGAATCTCAGGTTACACTGATTCGTGAGATTACTTATGACTGTCATTAAACTGGATTCTAACGAGCTCATAAAACCCACCTGGAAAGACAGCATCTACCGTCAGCGCGAAGAACTGGCGCGCATGCTACGTGAGCCGCTCGCGCTGTTAGCAGAGAAATGCATACCGGTCTGGAACGATCGAGACGAGCTGAATTCGGTGCTTCTGGAAGGCTTCTCGAGCATACCGTATTGCACCTATCTCTATGCTGTCGGTACCGACGGTGTGCAGCTCAGCGACCACGTCAGCAATTCTGGGATCACCCACGAGCACTATCAACTCAATCGCTCCGAGCGTCCCTACATGAAGGAGACCATACCAGAATGGGGTTTCCTGTTGTCGGACGCCTATATCAGTCAGGAAGAACATCGACCTTCGCTGACCGCGCTGCAAGTTGTGGTGTCGAAGACAGGTACCCAGGGGTATCTGGGGGCGGACTTCGACCTGCGCGATCTGCCGGTGACTTCGGCCCTGTACCAGGAGCCTGATAACTGGCGCCAGGTGAAGGGCGACCCGGCGATTCGCGGTACGCTGTTCCAGCAAACCCGGACCGAAAGCCCGATGGACCGTAACATGCAGACGGCACTGTCGATTTTGGAGGAACTTCTCGCAGAGCGAGGCGTATTCCAATGCCAGATACATTTTTCGAGCAGCCAGGCCATCATCTGGACCATCGACGACCCGCTGCGCTATCGCATCCTCGACCACGAGGCGCTTACAGACCCGGACATCTGCCTGTTGTACCCCTCGCGGCCGTATCCCGCTGATGCCAGGGTACCGCGGAGCGAGATTACCCGGATACTGAACGCAATGCAGGGTTTACGCAAAGTGGATATGACCATCTATTTACGCACAGCCTCCATCAATATTTACAATGGCATAGTGAGCCTGACCTTTTCCTGTGACGGATCGCATTACATGCACTACGACGAATTCCTCGCCAAAGGCGCCAGCTTCTGGTCTGGTGCAGCCCTGTAGCCGTGCGCGGCTGGTTACCTTTGCTGACCTACAAGTCCGCTGGTGAGACCGGTGTTACCTGCTCGACAACCTCTCCACTACGCCTGGTATCAGTCCGCGCATAACTGAGTGCATCGGACAGCCTGTCGTAGCGGTACTCCTTGTACCGATACACTTTCTTGACCGTGCTGGTAATACCGAATTCGGCCATCAGCATCTTGTCTTGTTCACTCATTATGATCTCCTCGTTTCATGGTATGTAGACAAGTCCGATGTTATTTTTTGACACCGAACGCCTGGGTCGGGATATCCACGCCATGTGCTGGACTCATCCCTTTCAGGAACTTGAACAGGTCACTATCGGTAGAGAGCACCAGGGTCGTATTAGCCGCAATGATCGACTCGTACGACCGCATGGTGCGTGTGAATTCATAGAATTCCACCGCCTGCGGACTCTGGTTATAGGCGCGTGCATAGATCTCGGTGGCCTTCGCATCCGCTAGACCGCGGATCTCCTCGACCTGCCGGTAGGCCTCGGACTGGATCCTGTTCAATTCGCGCACACGGTTGCCGCGGATTCTGGCCGCCTCACCGTTGCCTTCCGAGAGAAAGCGTTCGGCAATCTGTCGCCGCTCACTGACCATGCGATCATAGATCTTCGGACGTACGCTTTCGTTGTAGTTGATGCGTTTGAAACGGATATCGAGCAGTTCGATGCCAAACACCCTTACCTTTTCCGCCGCCGCGGCGAAGATCTCCCGCTCGACCTGCACACGCCCCTTCTGGATAGGCACCAGCGCCCCCATGTCCGGTTCCGCCTGCGTCAGCAAGGCATCACGCAACGGTTCACGATCACTGGTGGTGCGAATGATTTCGATCAGCTCGTGCTTGGCCACGGCATTACGGGTCTCGCTGCCGAGGATATCGTCCAGCCGGGACTGCGCACTGCGTTCATCCCGCAGGCGCAGGAAGTATTGCAAGGGATCCGTGATACGCCAGCGGGCATACAGGTCGACTGAGATATACAGCTTGTCCTTGGTCGGCATGTCCGAGGGATTGCCATCCCATTCCAGTACCCGCCTGTCGATCGGGTTGATTTCCTGGATGAACGGCACCTTGATCTTCAGACCGGCGGTTGTCACGGGGTCACCGACAGGCTTACCGAACTGGGTAATAATCACCTGCTCGACTTCACTCACCGTGTAGACCGAACTCGATACAACGTAGGCGCCGACGATCGCAACCGCCAGCAAAGCCATATGCGTGTTCTTCATGGCTTCACCTCCTTATGTGAATCGAGGTTCAGCAACGGCAGAATGTTACGCGCCTGTTCATCGATGATAATTTTGGAACGGATGCCCGGCAGTACCTCCTGCAGGGTCTCGATGTAGATACGGCGACGCGTGACCTCCGG
>JARFQC010000112.1 GCA_029287965.1 Arenicellales bacterium | reverse complement strand
GTTGAGCCTGATTTCCTCCTCGCAGTAATGACGCCGCTTCTCCAGGTCGGAATAGTCGAGAAAGCCGAAGTCGACAGGTTTCTTAATCTTGTAGGCAAAGGAGCCGGTGAGGATGATCCAGGAAATGTGGGTTTCCTGCAGCTGGATTTTGTCTGTCTCGTGTGGAAACACGCCCGGCTCGAGCAGGGCATTGATCAATGCTTCAGTCATGTACTACTACCGCTGTTTACAAGAATTGGTTGCTTACCTTACAGAAGCAGTCGTGTGCGATGAATAGCGTGCCTGATCAAAGGCTGATAATCATCGATTGCAGTCGGCGACCGCTCCTGTGCAGGGATTATGCTAAAAACTAGATCAATAGTTCCACCCTCGGTTTGGCGCCGTCCTTTTCATCATGCTCGGGCGCGCATATGACCAGGCGGCCGGCATCGACCTTGTAGGTGGTGATCAGGTAGTCCTTGATAACCTTTTGCCTGGCAGTACCCAGCGCGATCATCTCGTCGACCTGTACTTTACTCAGCTCGACGGGCTTCTGCTCGGGCTTCAATGCCAGGTCTTTAGTTGTGGAGTAGCCGCATATCTGAACAATGATCTTGGGGCGATCCTGCATAACTTTGCCCAGTTTACCGAGATAGTCCTTGTGCGTACCGGACAAGCCGGACTGCTTAGCTTCAAAAATTACCGGATCCAGGGTTATCTTGCCCGCCTGTTTGCCGATTGCCTGGCCGACCATTATCAGTGCACCATAAGGTTGGAAGGCATAGAGCAGGTAGGTTTCCATACCTACTGTTGTCGCTTTTTTCAGGGCCGTGTTGATGATCGATCCGAGGCCTATATCCACCTCGTCCAGTTTGCCCTTGATGGGCACGTCCAATGTGATGTTGTCTCGACTGTCACGCAGCAGTCCACGTGCGGTATCCAGTGGCATGCCAATGCTGCCGGCATTTTCTTCCACCAGGGCACCGGGTGCGTCCGTGAGTCGCAGCTTCTTCATAAACAGCTTGTTCTTTGCATCAATGCTGCCCTGGTCGATGACGATAGTAGAATCGAGATCCATCTGCCCCGCCTTGATGATATAACCTGTCGCCGGAATCATGTAAGACGATATGTTGACCATGGTCACACCGTCTATGTCGATTGTCATGTCGACACCGGGTTGTTGGGCAAAAGGCCTGACTGACCCTTCGACATTCAGTTTTCCGTAATTATTGATCTTGCCGTCAAGCGCAATGGCGATGGGCTGGTCGGGTTGGGCGCTGTCGACGTCCTTGATGCTGAGTGAACCGATATTGATCGTGGTTTTATAGACAGGTTTGACGCTTCGGTCTATAAACGAAAAGTTGCTGTCCTGCTGAATAGTAAGTTCGCCAATTCGGATGGGGATGGGATCGGTCGCTGTTGCATTTGCGTCCGGTGCACCCGATAGTTCAGCCGCTTGATTTTCTGCCTCGGACGGATTTCTTGCTGCTGGCGCAGCAGCAATTTCTTTTTCTGTGCTGGCTTCAGCATCCGCCTGCAGGGCCGAGATGAGGTCCATGCTGCCATCGCTCTCACGAACCAGGGTAGCGGCCAGCTTGTTTACCGCGATGCTGTTGATCGCCAGTCCTGAATCACCTTGCCATTCCAGCGCGTTGATTGTGGTATCGCCGATCGATATGGATGGCGATTCACTGCCTTCACCCTGGATCAGTGACGTACCGTTAATGGCAATGCTGGTGACATTTGCCTGCTGCAGGTTTTCTGCACGGGCATCGTCAACAATGATTGATTCCACCGCCAGCAGGGCAAGTTGTTTGGCGGTGTCCGTTACAGAAAGCCCTTCGAGTTTCAGGTCCGTTGAACCGCTGATGTCCGTTGTATCACTGCCCAGGCGAAGCAGAATATCAGGCGCCGCGCTGATTCGTTGTTGGCGTACGGACATGTCCTCTTCAGTCATGCTTAAGTTTATTTCCTCACCATTGAGTTGTCCCTTCAGCTTGATGTCCTGCCCGCTCTCAGCAGCGGTATATTGCATACCGCCATGCCAGTTTATGATGCCGGTTGCAGTTTCCATTCCAGCCGTGTCCATGACCACGGCAAGTTGCTCGCCATTCAGTTCGCCATTGCTCCTGAGCGACTGGCTTTTATCATTCCCCTCATAGGCGACGTCGCCCTTCCAGCCGAGATTGCCTGTCGAGGCTGTCAACCCCTGGTCCGAAAGTGATAGTGATACACCGGCAACGGACAAGGCACCCGTGAGGTTGGCGCTTTGTGTCGCACTTGCTTCTTTGAGTGCCAGGTCAAGTTCGCCTTCCCAGCGTATTGCCTCTCCTGCCGTAGCAAAGGCCTGGTTTGCGATATCAGTATTCCTGGCGTCGACAAAACCCTTGTAACCGATTCGCGCGTCTACACCACTGCCCAGGCTGATGTTGAAATCGCCTTTAACATTCACGTAACCGGTCAGCTTCTGCAATGTATCGCCTACCAGGTCGGCAAAGTCGTCAAGCCTGGCCATTCCGATATCAATGCTGCCATCGATATCCATGTACGGGCTATGACGATCAATATTGATGCTTGCCGCTATCGGCGAATCGTTGAGCCGCAGTTTGAGCGTCGCTTGCGTATCCGTTTCACCATCGCGGCTGTCAAACCTGAGGAGATTGACTTCATCCAGGTGCAGGACGGCTTTAAACTGCGGGCTGCTGATCCTGAGTTGCGAGTTCCTGATATCCACCTGTTCCAGGCCCAGCCACCAGGCGAGTTCCTCTTCGGCTTCCTGCTTGGCGTTCTCAATTTCCTGCTTGACCTCGTCAGCGACTTCTTTATGGCTGGCATCGGGGCCGCCAAAGGTCAGGCTGCCAACTCGCCAGCTCTGGTCCGGCCGCTGTTCGATGTCGACGGTTACCGAGTCCAGGGTGACTTTCTCCAGCACGATGCCTTTCTCGAAAAGCTCCAGCCAGGACAGGTCGATATGGATTATCGAATCGGACAGCACGATTTTTTCTGCGAGCTTGACGTCCAGCCCTTGCAGCTCGAAGGTGCCAGTAAAGGGATTAAAGTTGATATCCTCGATGACGGCTTCATCGGCACCATTGTCCAACAGGTACTTTGCCAGCTGCTGCTTGGCTACTAGGGGTATGGCAATCAGAACGGCCACCAGCAGCAGGGTGAGGTAGCTGAGGACGCGGAACCACCTGTGCCGCCATAGCCCTGTTGATGATGTCATGTCGCTGGTTTCACCTGAATGAGGGTTATCCGGTTTGTCTGCCATGTCGTCCTCTTGTCAACGAGAATGCAGTGTTTTGAAAGTTGTGCCGGGCTGTGTCGGCGTGGAACTGACCGAGTTCAGGGCATCTGGCTGCGCATAGTTTAATTCAAGATCTGACGGACGTCGGGTGATTCAGGATCGCCAGCGAGAAAATCAAGAATACGTTCCTGCATGAAACTGTAGAAGGGGTTGAATCGCAAGCGCAGCATATCCCGTGCCGGGACATTCAGTACCCCGCGTTCACCACGAGATGCCAGCATGCCGATATGCAGGCCGTTCTCGTCTTCAGGGTGTGATCCGTACAGGTTGTCGACAGGCGAGAAAGGCAGTGCAACATGCGACAGGGAATAGACATGATCAGGCCATTCTAGACCGGTTGGTATACCGTCATGTACATGGCGGCCCTGCGACCACGTGTGCTTGACGACGGCATGCGACAGCGGTGATTCGTTGGTCAGGTAGGTCAGGTCGAAATCCAGTTGGGGACGGTCCAGCAGCCTGCGGTAGGCCTCGGCCGGGTCGTACTGGATAAAGGGCTCCAGCTGCTTGTAGCGGTTCAGGTCGAACAGTACCAGTTCGTTACCCGGGTTTTTCACCCTGTCGAGCAGGTTTGTGACAACGGCATGGGTTGAAACCGTGGCATCGACCAGTGAAAGCAGCACCAGCGTGCGCGGAAATGCATCGGTTTTGCCCTGACCTTCCAGCTCATCGAAATTGCTGCCTATCCTCAGTGTCAGGCGGTGCATCAGGTCGCCGGCGTTGATGGCAAAGGATGTGTACTTGTATGGATCATACTCCGGACCGATCGCGCTCCAGGCAAGTTTCTCCAGCCCGGGAATCTCCGCCATGCGTGATTGCCAGACAGCCAGTGC
>JARFQC010000083.1 GCA_029287965.1 Arenicellales bacterium | reverse complement strand
AGGGTGACTAAATCACTTTATATAAGTAATTGCTAATAATAGAATTCTCCGCATCGTTTCAACAAGTGAACAAACAGGAGAAAACTATGCTGGACCCGCATAAAAGTTGCCAGGAAACCCGGCGCCTGCTCGATGAAGGTGCCCGCCTGGTGGACGTACGTACACCGGACGAATATCGCACTGGTGCACTGCAGGGCGCAATCAACCACCCGGTTCAGTGGATGGCCGCTGGCGAGGTGCCCGCAGACAAGGAAACCCCGGTTGTCGTCTACTGCGTGACAGGACAGCGCAGCCGTATGGCCAAGCAGGTACTCAAGGACGCCGGGTTCAGGCATGTCCATGATCTCGGTGGTTTCCAGAACATCCGGGCCTGTTGAATACAGCGCAACAATAAGGAGTGTACGGTATGAAAGTAAAGCAACTGTTCGACGAAGCTAGCAGCACCTACACCTATCTGCTCTGGGATGCGAAGACGGGTGAAGCCGCGCTGGTCGATTCTGTACGTGAGCAGGTTGAGCGTGATGAAAGAATCATCCGTGACATGGGCCTGAAGCTTGGCTGGTTGCTTGAAACGCATATCCATGCTGACCATATAACTGGCTCCGGTATATTGCGTGAACGCTTCGGCAGCGAAGTAAAGGTTGCCTTACACAAGGCCAGTGGCAGTGACTGCGCGGATCGACTTCTGCAGGATGGCGATATGATCAAGCTTGGCGATGAAACCATCACGGTACTCTATACTCCCGGTCATACTGACACCGATGTGAGTTTTCTGATTGACGGTGCTGTATTTACCGGTGACACCCTGCTCATCAATGGCAGCGGAAGGACGGACTTCCAGTCAGGTGACGCCGGTGTTGCGTATGATTCGATTACCGGCAAGCTGTTCACCCTGCCGGGCAGCACGAAGGTGTATCCCGGTCATGATTACAATGGTCGCAAGGAATCAACGATTGCGGACGAAATGGCATCCAACCCGCGCCTGGGTGGTGGACGCACCCGCGAGGAATACATCGAGATCATGCAGGGACTTAAGCTGGCCAAGCCTGCTCGCATCGATGAAGCCGTACCTGGCAACCTGGTCTGTGGACTTTAAGGAGAAAACGAATGTATGCATTTAGCGCACGTAGCAGTCTCACCTACAGCGAGGCAATCGAGGCAGTGAAGAAAGCATTGCAGGAGCAGGGCTTTGGCGTCCTGACAGAAATCGATGTCAGTGCAACGATGAAGAAGAAACTGGATGTCGACAGGCGTCCTTACATCATCCTTGGTGCATGCAATCCATCGCTTGCCAACCAGGCGCTGGATGCGGAGCCGGACATCGGCCTGCTGCTGCCCTGTAATGTCGTCGTTCGTGAAGAAGAGGATGGCGCTACGACCGTAGCCTTCATGGATCCGGTTGCCGTCCTCGGCCTGGTATCCGATCCCGCTATCGGTGAGCTAGCTGGCCAGGTACGCACCCGGCTGGAATCTGTCAGGGATGCCATAGCCGGTTAACAGGCTATGGCGGCTGGTAACGGCCGTCAGATCACTTTGGAAAACCGGCCTTCGCCCTTGTCCTTGAGATGGGCGTCGAAGGCCATGCAGATGTTGCGTATCAGTAATCGTCCGGCAGGGCGCACCGTAATCAGCTCGTTACTCACATCCAGTAATCCATCCTCCTGCATCACTGCAAGCTCTTCCAGTGCATCCTTGAAGTAGCTGCCGAAGTCGATCCCGTACCGCTCTGAAAAGGTTTTGATTTCGAGCCGGAAGTTACAGTTCAATTCAGTGATGAGCTCGCGCCTGAGAATGTCATCCTTCGTCAGCCGCATACCGCGCACGACGGGGATCCTGCCTGCGTCGATCATCGCATAGTAGCTGTCTTCATCCTTGGCATTCTGGCTGTACACATCATCGACCATGCTAATGCCGGTTACGCCCATGGCGACCATGTCGCAGTCTGCATGAGTTGAATAGCCCTGGAAGTTGCGATACAGCAGCCCTTGTTCCTGTGCAGTAACCAGTTCGTCATCGGGCTTGGCGAAATGATCCATGCCGACGTATACGTATCCCTTGTTAGTCAGGTATTCGATCACTGCCTGCAGGATGTTGAGCTTCTCCGATGCACTCGGCAGGTCGTCGGCATTGATCCTGCGCTGTGGCATGAACAGGGTTGGCAGGTGCGCATAGTTGAATACCGAGAGTCGATCCGGGTCAGCCTGTATCACGCGATCCAGCGTCCTGATGAAGCTGTCTGCGGTCTGAAAGGGCAGGCCGTATATCAGGTCGACACTCACCGATTTGAATCCGGCCTCACGGGCTGCGTCTATGGCCGCAAAGGTGACCGCCTCGCTTTGAATCCGGTTGACTGCTTTCTGCACGACCGGATCGAAGTCCTGGATGCCGAGGCTGAGGCGGTTGAAGCCGATGCTGCGCAGAAAGTGAACGCCTTCAGGGTCGATCTCGCGCGGATCGATTTCAATCGAATATTCGCCGCTGTCATCATCGACCAGGCTGAAATGACGACCGGTTTCGGTCATTAATGCCTGCATTTGCTCGTTACTGAGGAAAGTCGGTGTGCCGCCGCCCCAGTGCAGCTGATCGACCCGGCGTTTTTTGTCATACAGTTCGCCCTGCATGGCAATTTCCCTGTGCAAGTGTTCAAGATAGGGGATAGCACGGTCGCGACGCTTGGTAACGATCTTGTTGCACGCGCAGTAGAAGCAGACCGTGTCGCAGAAGGGGATATGGAAATACAGTGACAGCGGTTTGGGATTGTTGAGATTGCTGCGCGCTGCCGCATCACGGTAATCATCGAGACCGAATTGTTCATTGAAAAGGTTGGCAGTCGGATAGGACGTGTAGCGTGGACCTGCCTTGTCATAGCGTGTAATCAGGTCCGGCCGGAAATCGATAATTTCGTGAGCAGTCATGGCATTGTTCGGTTTACGTCAGTCCGGCCATTGTAATGCGGTTTTGTCTGGATGTAGTTGATTTACGGCAAAATATGCTGCTCATGCGATAAGCACCGCAGAGCGGGCGAATGATTTGTGCGGCTTAAGTGCAACTTATGGTCTGGTATTGAAGGCGAATTCGAAGTTTATTTGCGCAGGGGTATACTCCGGAACAGGAGAACGAAATGAAAAGATATATGAGAAAAATCAGGTTTCTGCTGCTACTGCTGCCGTTGGCTGCCTCTGCAGGAAACCTGGAAACGACCGAGCTGATTTTCGAAGAGCGTGAACCGGTAGTCCCGGAGGCCTACCTCACTCGAATGCTGCTCACTGATGACTTCCTCAGGATGGATGATGGCGGCGATGATGATGACTATCTCCTGTACGACAGGAATGCGGGTAAGATTTACAGCGTCAACCATGAGGACCGGCGTGTGGTGGTAGTCGAGCCGGCGGCGCGGTCTATCAGGGAACCCGAAGCTTACCGTCATGAAACCCGTGTCATACCCGCAGAGTTGCCGGCGATCGGCGGCAGAGAAGTGTTGCAGGTGCAGCACTATACCAATGATGTGCTGTGCTTTGAGGTCTATGCTGCCGAAGGTCTGCTGACAGATGCTGTCGAGGCCTTGACTGGCTTTGCACAAATCCTTGCCTACCAGCATGCCGCAACGATTGCGGACATCCCCGCAGAGTTTCAGTCAGCCTGCGACCTGGTCAATAATGTCTATCAGCCGGCGCGCTACCTGAGTAAGGGCTTTCCTGTACGTCAACGTGATTACCTGGGCCGCAGCAGGGTGCTGCAATCATTCAGAGAGAACATTAAAAAAGATGAGCAACTATTTGTAATACCAGATAATTATCATCTTTTTTACCCGGGAAAGACACCCATCTAGCCCGCGCAGCATTCTGCCTCGCCTAAGCCGGTTCCAGGCGTGACTGTACGATGTTGTCCGGATAACTGGTGAGCTCGTACACACCATCTTCAACGGACAGGTAGCTGCCGGTCCGGTACCAGTCTCCGAGTACTATGCGGTGGGCGGGCTGTCCTGCCAGTTCGAAGCTGTGAATTGCAGGGCGATGGGTATGCCCGTGTATGAGCAGTTTGACCCGGTGCGCTTGCATCTGATCTTCAACCGCAGACTGGTTCACGTCCATGATGGATTCGGGCTTGATTTGCTTGCCTTCCTCCGAGCCGATGCGAATCTGCCTGGCCAGTGCATCCCTGGCTTCAATGCTCTGGCTCAGGATATTTTTCTGCCATGTCTCGTCACCAGTGTGACGACGGAATGCCAGGTGTTCCTGGTCGTCCGTGCACAGGAAGTCACCGTGGGTAAGCAAAACCCCGTTGCCTGCGAGGTCGATGACACTGGGGTCGGGCAGTAGTCCGCAACCGCTCAGGGAGGCAAATTCCTTCCCGACCAGAAAGTCCCGGTTCCCGTGCATGAAGAGTATCTTCGTAGCCGAGGTGGACAGGCTGGTCAGCGTGTCGGCAACAAAACGGTAACCGCTGAACTCAATCGCATCATCACCCAACCAGTATTCAAACAGGTCACCGAGAATATAAAGGCTGTCCGCAGCATGGGCGTGTTCGCTTATGAAGTCACTGAACAGCTGCATGCATTCCGGGTGATCGGGATGCAAGTGCAGGTCTGAAATAAACAGGGATTTCATCTGCCAGTCACGCCGGGTGCGCGAAAACGTCTAATCAGTTGCTGGAGACTTCCGCCTTGGTGATGATGACGTCTTCGACGGGTACGTCACCATGAGGGCCATGCTGGCCAGTTTGCACAGCAGCGATCTTGTCTACGACATCCATGCCTTCGGTAACACGACCGAATACGCAATAACCCCAACCCTGCATGTTCTTGCCGCTGTGGTTGAGAAAGTCATTATCTTTCAGGTTGATGAAGAATTGTGCTGTAGCTGAGTGCGGGTCGCTGGTGCGCGCCAT
This sequence comes from Arenicellales bacterium, assembly GCA_029287965.1. Classification (GTDB taxonomy): domain Bacteria; phylum Pseudomonadota; class Gammaproteobacteria; order BMS3Bbin11; family BMS3Bbin11; genus JARFQC01. Next base: position 1,148 of record JARFQC010000083.1, on the reverse strand, counting down.
TGCGATAGTGCCGCGGTCGTTGCCCAGGCTGTTGTCTGCTTCATTTTCAATGGGAGCGCTGGTGTCTTTCTGGGTCATGCCGGGATTGAAACCGCCACCCTGAATCATGAAGTTCGGGATAACGCGATGAAACAGCGTGTTGTCGAAAAAGCCGTCTTCAACGTACTTGGTGAAATTTTCTACAGTCTTCGGCGCCTTGGCGGCATCGAGTTCCAGGGTAATGTTGCCGTGCGTGGTTTCCAGGCGAATCATGTGCGGGCCTCTTTGAGAAAAATGCGGATTGTAGCATGGCGGACAAAGGTCTTATCCGTGGAGTGAATGTTCTCGCGACGAACGCAAAAACAAAAAAAAGGCCCGTCCGGAAGACGGGCCTTTCAGGTGAGTGGTGTATGTCAGGCGTACTCGGGACCGAATCCCATGCTCCACATTACAATTGTCGCAGCCATGACACCAACCATCGTGACCAGTCCGACCGTCAGCACCGCACTGGCAAAAATGAATCCCTTGTCCTTGTCTATATCCATCACCTGCGGGATACCGGTGAACATCAGGTAGACGGAATAACCCATGGCGACCAGGGCGACCAGCATTATCAGCCAGGGAACCGGGTAGAGGGCGACGATACCGGCGAGGAAAAGCGGGGTGACGAAGTTTGCCGCGATGACAACGCATTGCTCGATCGGCACGTTCACGTCAAATGTCTGTGCCATCCAGTGGATAGCCCGGCCCATGACATAGACAGCGATGAGCGAAGCAATGTAGAAGCCGATAGCCATCGGCAGGGTGCTCTCTACGGTGAGCGTGTAATGGCTGTTGCCGATGTTCCAGCCCACCTGTGTTGCGCCAATAAACGCACAGATCGGTGGTATGGCTGCCAGCAGTACAACGTTTTTCAAGTAGCATTCCGCCAGACCGCACTGCTCCTCTTTGATCTTGTCCCACTCCGAACTTGGATTGGTCATCATTCCGACTACATGGCTTAGAATCATGGTTGTCTCGCTCCTTGGTATTGCGATTAGCCTTTATTTATTGGGGTTATTATAAACAGATGGTTGCAGATTCGAACACTATTTTATTTATACAGCACGAATCTTATTATCCGCGTGGGTAAATTTAGGCATAAAAAAAGGAATATTTCACCTGTTTAC
>JARFQC010000035.1 GCA_029287965.1 Arenicellales bacterium | reverse complement strand
AATATGACTGGGCCCATCTCGACATCGCCGGCACGGCGTGGTTGAGCGGCGGAGAAAAAGGCTCCACCGGGCGACCGGTCGGCCTGCTTTGCCAGTTTCTGATGAATCGGGCAGCCGGGTGACCTCCCACCGCCCCATGCTTCATATTTGTAGGAGCGGCGGCCTCGCCGCGAAACATGCTGCAGGAAACTTTAATCGCGCCGACGACTGCATGGATGCAGGAGGTAGAGTAACGCATGGAGCAGTTACCGAGGCCGCCGCTCCTACATAGGGGGCATGCCGAATTGCCAACATTAAAATTCTGCCCGATTCATCAGAAACTGGCAGAGTAGGCCGACCGGTCGCCCGGTGGAGCCTTTTTCTCCGCCGCTCAACCAGGCCGTGCCGGCGATGTCGAGATGGGCCCAGTCATATTTCTTTGTGTAGCGGGCAAGAAAACAGGCCGCGGTTACCGCGCCGGCACCGCGACCGCCGATATTGGCCATGTCGGCAAAATTGCTCTTCAGCTGCTCGTCGTAGTCACTCCATAGCGGCAGGCGCCAGGCCCTGTCGCGTGAGGCTTCGCCGGCAGCGAGCAATTCATCAGCCAGGTCGTCATTGTTGCTGAACAGGCCGCTGGCATGCGCCCCCAGGGCGATCACGCAGGCTCCGGTGAGGGTGGCGATATCGACCACCGCAGCAGGCTTGTACCGCTCTGCGTACGTGAGCGAATCACACAGTATCAGCCGGCCTTCAGCATCGGTGTTGAGTATCTCTATGGTCTGACCCGACATGCTGGTGACGATGTCACCCGGTTTATTGGCAGCGCCGTCCGGAAGGTTCTCCGAGCTGGGAACGATGCCCACCACGTTCAACGGCAGTTGCATCTCACCGATGGCCTGCATGGTGCCCAGAACACTTGCACCGCCGCACATGTCGAATTTCATTTCATCCATGGCAGCCGAAGGCTTGATCGATATGCCACCGGCATCGAAGGTCAGACCCTTGCCGACCAGCACCACCGGCGGATCCTTTTTCTTGCCGCCCTTGTGTTCGATGATGATCAGCTTGGCCGGTTGCCGGCTGCCGCGCGAGACCGAGAGCAGGGCATCCATGCCCAGGTCAGCCATATCCTTTTCTTCGAGTATCCTGACTTTTTGATCATTCTGCTTGGCAATGTCCCTGGCCCGCGAAGCGAGGTAGGTCGGGGTGCAGATGTTGCCCGGCAGATTGCCCAGGTCGCGTGCCAGCTTCATGCCCCTGCCAATGGCTTCACCGGTATCCAGACTCACGCGGGCAGGTTTCATATCGCCCCGCTCGGGGACGAACAGGGTGAGCTTTTTCAGGTTCGCGCCATTTTTGTCCGCTTCGGACTTCAACTGGTCAAACTTGTACAGCGCGTTCGTAGCCGTTGTGGCAATGTGCTGGACACGATCAGCAACCGTTGTGCCGTCGATCCGGTTTTCGGCCAGGAAGATGCCTGCGTTTTTTATCCCCCCTGAAGACAAGGCACGCATCGTGGCCGATACCATCTTCTGTAGCGTCTTACTGTCGTAGTCGGCCTGCTTACCTGCTCCCACCAGCAGCAGCCTTTCGGCCTGCAACTCGGGTACCCGGGGTATCAGCAGCGTCTGCCCGGTTTTGCCCTCGATATCACCGTGCTTGCACAGTGTCGTGATCAGGCCATCGCAGGCGGCGTCGATGACCTGTGCAGACGGACTCAGCTCCGCATCTTCGAATACTGCAACGACCAGGCAGGCACCGCGCTGCTTGTCGGCGCTGCCGCTTTTTATTCCATATTCCATGTAGTACTCCCGAGGTTCTGTCAGCCGGTCATGTGTTATAGTCAGTGGAAAATTTTGCCATGTATGCAACCGGTGCAAGGCGGATATTCTAATTCATAAGCTAAGTAAAAACAGGCCTGCCATGTATGACAGAGCTGGCGGGAAAACCCAGCCTGCCGCACCTTCATCCAATCAGTTCGGACCGCAATCTTGATTCTTGATCGTGCCATAACTCGCGAAGTGACCTACACCGGTATCGGCGCTACGGTCGTCATCATGACGATCTTCCTGGTTGCGCGCCTGGTCACCCTGCTGTCCCAGGCTGCCCGCGGTGACGTACCGGCAGATCTTGTCTTCACTCTGCTCGGGCTGCGGCTCGTCTCCACGATAGATGTGCTCCTGCCGATCATGTTCTATCTTGCGATCCTGATGGTCATGGACCGTATGATCAGGGAGAACGAACTGTCGATCTGGGCGGCCAGCGGTATCGGGCTGATGAGATTCCTTCGCCCGCTGCTGGTCATGGGGGGCGTGCTTGCCTTTGTCATCGGCATGCTGTCGCTATACCTTGCTCCGGAGGCTGACGTAAAGGCAAAAAGCCTCAAGGAAGAGGGCCTCGAACGCGCCATGGTGACGGCTGTCACCCCCGGTGTCTTCAACGAGGTGAGCAACGGCAAGGCCGTTTACTATATCGAAGACGTGGGCATCGATGACAATACCCTGCGCGGAATCTTTACCTACGGCATCAACCAGCAGCGAGAAGGTGTAGTCGTTGCTGATTACGGCTTCCAGCAAATAGACGCAACGACCGGTGACCGCTTCGTGGTGCTCAAGGACGGCTCACGCTACGAGGGTGTGCCGGGCAATGCCGACTACCGCAAGATCGATTTCGAGACCTACGCGATTCGCGTCAAGCCGGTCGAGCATGTCAGTTCGAACCTGTATCCCAAGGAAATGCCTTTTGATGAGCTGCTGGCAAGTGAGCAGCGGGAGCATAAGGTGGAAATCCAGTGGCGCTTGTCAAAGGTGGCCATTATCCCTGTCCTGGCTGTGCTTGCCCTTGCGTTCAGTTCACTGGATGTTCGGCGTGGCAGGATGGGTAAGATGCTGATGGCGATCGGCATGTACTTTTTCTATTCCAACATGCTCGGTTTCGGCCATGCCCTGTTGAAGACCGGCAAGCTCGAGCCGTGGGTGGGCCTGTGGTGGGTGCATGGACTGTTCCTTGTCTTCGGCTGGTACATGCTCGTGCAGCGCGAGTCGGCTAAAAGCCTGATCCCCCTGCCTGCGAGGCTTCGCCGCTCATGATGACTATCCTGGACTGGTACATGGGACGTACCATCCTCAAGTATCTCGGCATGGTGCTGGGGGTGCTGGTCGGGCTGTTCCTGTTCATGGAGTTCCTCGACGAAGTATCGCGGATCGGTACCGGCAACTACGGCTTCCTGCAGATGATCAGCTACCTGGGCTTGAGCCTGCCGCGGGTCGTTTACGAACTGTTTCCCATGGCTGCGCTGCTGGGCACCATGCTCGGCCTGTCCTCCCTGGCGGTCGATTCTGAATTGATCGTCATGCGTGCCGCAGGCATGTCGATTCTCGCCATTGCCGGTTCCGTGCTGAAAACAGCATCGCTGATCATTCTCGTAGCCGTTCTGATTGGCGAATTTGTCACCCCGGTTGCAGAGACGATGGC
>JARFQC010000002.1 GCA_029287965.1 Arenicellales bacterium | reverse complement strand
TGCACTGCTGTTCATCCCCTTTCTGGAGTCGACCTGGCTGCTCGCCGGTTTGTTCTTCATGCTGGGAATGTTCGGCGGCATGCTCATCGTCCCGCTCAACGCACTGATACAGTTCAATGCCAGTGACGACCGGCTCGGCACCGTGCTGGCCGGCAGCAACTGGGTGCAGAATGTCGTCATGCTGGCATTCCTGATGCTCACGGTGGTCTTCGCCGCGACCGGAACAGACAGCTACGGCCTGTTTGCCATCCTCGCTGTTGTCGCCCTGGTCGGCACGGTCTACACGATCATGCGCCTGCCGTACTCACTGGTGCGCTATACCATTGCCTTTCTGTTTGCCGGCTGGTACCGCATTGATGTGCAGGGGTTCCGAAACATTCCCGCGCAGGGCAGCGTATTGATGCTGGGCAACCACATCAGCTGGCTGGACTGGGCTTTTGCCGCGATCGCTTCGCCGCGGCCGATCCATTTCGTAATGTTTCGCGACTTCTACCAGCGCTGGTACATCAAGTGGTTCCTGGACATATTCGGCGTTATCCCGATATCGATGCGCGAAAGCCGGGCGGCACTGAAACAGATCAATGAACTGCTCAAGGCCGGCGAGATGGTCTGCCTGTTCCCGGAAGGCTCGATGAGCCGCAATGGTCAGCTGGGTGAATTCAAGCGCGGTTACGAGCAGGTAACGGTAGGCGTCGAAGGCGTAATTCTGCCGTTCTACCTGCGCGGCCTGTGGGGCAGCAGGTTTTCCAGGTCCAGCAGCAAGCTGCGCATGATGCGCAAGGGCGGCCTGCGCCGCGACATTATTGTCAGCTTCGGCGAAACCATTCCCATCAGCTCGCACGCTGACGAGGTAAAGCGCCGCGTGTTCAATCTCTCCATCGATGCCTGGGAACAGCATTCGCAGTCGCTGGACCCCCTGCCGCTGGCCTGGATGCGAGCGGTAAAGAAAACCGGCAGCAACCTCTGCCTGGCCGATTACCGTAACCGCGAGAGCTTTACCGGCCGCCAGGCACTGGCCAGGGCGATCAGGCTTTCGCGATTTATCGGCAGCCATTCGAGTGAGCAGAATATCGCCATACTGTTGCCGACCGGCAGCCTGGGCATAATGACGAACATGGCAGCCATGTTGCTGGGACGCACTGTCGTGAACCTGGATATAAACGACACCGCTGAACGGCTGTCGGCACAGCTCAGTCGTGCACAGATAAAGACCGTTTACACCTCGCAAACCTTTTTGGACCGGCTTGAGGGGCGGGGAATAGATCTCGCACCGTTGCGCAATCAGTCTACCGTGCTAGATCTGGATGCTGCGCAAGCAGGGAAGGCCATGCGTGCAGGACTGGCATTGCGTATCGCGGTCAGACTGCTTCCCGCCAGGTGGTTGTACCTGCTGAGTGGTCAATCTGTATCCATCAACGATCCGGCGGCCATCCTGTTTCCCGCAGATCACAAGCCCGCTGCCCGGGGTGTCGTACTCACGCATCGCAACATTATGGCCAATATCCGGCAGGTCTCGAATGTGCTCAACATGCAGGAAGACGACGTGTTCATATCGTCCATGCCCCTGCATGAAGCGTACGGTCTGACCGCGACCTCCCTGTTGCCGCTGGTCGAAGGCATGCCCCTGGTCTGTCATCCCGATCCCAACGACGCGTTGAACATTGCGCGGGCCATCGCCCGCTACAAGGTCACCGTCTACTGCGGCCGATCCAGCTACCTCAGCAGACTGGTGGATAACCGAAAAGTGCGGCCCATGCTGCTGGACTCGCTGCGTCTCGTCATTGCCGGCAGCGAAAAACTGGGCGAGGACGTAAGGGACAGTTTCAAGCTCAAGTTCAACAAGGATATTTACGAGGGTTACGGTACGACGGAGACCACGCCAGTGGCCAGCGTCAATCTGCCGGACCGGATCGATACCAATACCTGGCACTTCCAGCTTGGCAACAAGCCCGGTACCGTTGGCATGCCACTACCGGGCAGCAATTTCCGCATCGTCGACCCGGACACCCTGCGCGACCTGCCGACCGGTGAAACAGGCCTGATCCTGATCGGTGGCACCCAGGTCATGCAGGGCTATCTCGATGAGCCGGACCTTACTGCCGATGCCATCGTGCATAGCGATAATCGCCGCTGGTATAAAAGCCGGGACTACGGCAGCCTGGACGAAGACGGCTTTTTGACCATTGCCGACCACAACTCAGGCAGCCTTTAAGCTGCCGACACGAGGGTGCTGCAGGACAGCATCGGGATCGTGAGGGCCATACATCCTCATGATAGGATACTTTCACCACACCAGCGGCCGGCTTGCCGCTGACAGACAGCATGGAGAGTGCGAATGATACTGAAACGTTTAACGGGTAAAGCCTTTGCCAGCCTGGCCATGCTGGCCATGTTTACCGCGGCTTTTGCACAAGGGCCTGACCTTGAACGGGAACAGCGACTGGCGGATCAAATCGTCGATGACATTTTCGACGGCGAGCCGGTCATGCTTAAAGCTGGAGAGCATGAATTTCTCTCCATCTACACGGAAGCGGGTGAAGGGGCAAGAGGCGCTGCCATTATTATGCATGGCAGGGGATTTCATCCGGACTGGCCGGATGCCATCAATCCGCTGCGGGTCGGTCTGACTGAAAACGGCTGGAACACCCTGTCACTGCAAATGCCGGTGCTCGAGAAGGAAGCTAAATACAACGACTACGTGTTTGTCTTCCCGGATGCCTATCCGCGCATAGAGGCCGCCATCAAGTATGCCAGGGAGCAGGGCAACGACAAGGTCGTGCTGATAGCGCACAGCTGCAGCGTGCACATGGTGATGTCATGGATCAACAAGAAAGGTGCGCAGGGTGCAGATGCCGTAGTGGGTATAGGTATGGGCGCTACCGATTACAAGCAGCCGATGCTGGAAGACTTTCCGTTCAGCCGTATCACTGTCCCCGTGCTGGATATCTACGGTGAAGATGACTACCCGGCCGTACACCGTATGGCACCCGACCGCCTGGCCGCCATCCAGGCAGCAGGCAATGCGAAATCCGCACAGCTTGTCGTGCCCGGCGCCGATCACTACTTCAAGGGCAAGGGTGAAACACTGGTGGATGCAGTGTCATCCTGGCTTGATACCCTCTAGGTGAGTGCTGCTGGCCTTCATTCCGGCAACAGAATAAAACGTGGTTTGCATAAAAATAGTCCCCTGTCAGCAATCACGTTGCGGGATAACACTCTACTGACTGACCGGGCAGCAGCCTGATCATGACCGCCGTCAGCAAGCGCCTGATTCGGGGTGGACTGACTGCCGTCGCCGGTCGCAGTGCCGTTGCACTGGGTGTCGTACTGGTCAATGCCCTGGTGGCACGCCTGTTGTCACCTGAAGATACGGGCCTGTTCCTGATAGCGTTGAGCATAGTCACCGTGGCAGCCGTTATCGCGGATTTCGGTCTCGGTAAAACATTGCTGCGCGTGCTGCCCGATGCAATGCTTGGCGGTGAGACCGGGCGTGCCATGTCCCACATACGTCGCGTGATGATTCTGGGTGCTGCCTCAGGGTTGCTGGCTGCCGGCCTGCTTATCAGTCCATTGGGTTCGCAGCTGGCAGAAGCACTTACACATGGGCCGACCCTGGGTAGCATGATGCCGCTGATTGCGCTGTGGCTGCTTGTGACGCTCGCCATCAACCTGCTCGCGGAGACCTGTCGCGGTTTCCATCATATCGGCTCGGCCATTTTTTTCGGTGGTGCGCTCACCGGACTGGGCAACATTCTCATTGTCGGCAGCATGCTCACGCTCGCCTGGCTGACGGCCACCAGTGTGCAATTGGGTGACGTGCTCGGCCTATTCATCGTGTCGGGCTTCGCGCTCATGGCGCTGGCGCTGATCCGCCTCCGGGCCCGGTTTCGAAAATGGGGTGAACCGGCCACCGGTTCCCTGGGCGAACTTTTCATCATGGCCTGGCCGTTCTGGCTGACCAACGCGGCGTTGATCATGATGGTGCATGCCGAGATCTGGATACTCGGTTTTCTGCGTACCCCGGAGGAAGTCGCGGCATTCGGCCTGGTGGCGCGCCTGGCCGTACTGGTGAGCTTTCCGCTGCTGATCGTCAACAGCATGCTGCCGCCATTGATTTCGGAACTGCATGCAGCTGGAGAAACGGCCAAGATGCAGCGCATGCTGCGCGGCGCGGCCGGTCTGACGACACTGATGTCGCTGGTCCTGTTTCTCGTTCTGCTGTTTTTTGGTGAAGCCCTGTCCGGTCTGCTGTTCGGCAGTTATTACACCGGCAACTGGCATATCATGATGATACTTGCCGTGGGCTGGCTGTTTCATGTCTGGGCAGGTTCAGGCGGATTTGTCCTGTCAATGACGGACAACCAGCATACGATGATGCGCATCACGCTGGCCGTCGTAACGATTACTGTCGTCGCCGGTATCTGGCTGACCAATCGTTACGGGGGCATGGGTATGGCCATTGCTTCCACCGGCGGACTTGTGTTGCAGAACGTGCTCATGTTGCTGTTCATTCACAAGCATATTGGTATAAAAATCCATGCCGGCGTTGCCGGCGTACAGGACGTATGGCGTGAAGTGACCAGGCGTCTGAACAGCCTGCAGGGCGGGTCCTCATGAGACAGCTGCTGACATGGCTGCGCAACAGGATTTTTCGCGTGCGGCAGTTCACTGCACGTTATCCGTGGATGTTCTTCACGCTGTACCAGCTTAGCCCGATCAACCGCAAGCTCATGGTGACCCGTAATACTCGCATCACTATCGAAGGCTACCCGCGTTCTGCAAACACCTATGCCGTTTATGCCTTCCGGCACAGCAATCCCGATATTGGCTGGAACGAGATTGGCCATCACCTGCATGTACAGGCACAGATTCTGCGTTCGCGTGATTACGGTATACCGGTCATCCTGCTGATACGCCATCCATTGGAAGCGGTCCGTTCACTGGTCGTGCGCCATCGATTCATCCCTGTGCATGAAGCCCTGGCTGACTACACCCGTTTCTACACCGACCTGTTGCCCCTGCGTGACAGCTTCGTTATCGCCGACTTCGATGCGGCGATCAATGACGTCGGCGGTGTTACCGTGCAGTTGAATCGCAGGTTCGGCACAACATTCAACCAGTTTCCCGATGATGATGAACAAGCAAAAGCAGCAGTCTTCAAAGAGATCGACAGGCGCAACAGGAACATGGACAAGGGCAGAGTAACGCATCTCTACCGTCCCGACGAAGGCAAGGAAGCGCTTAAAGATGCCGTGAATATCGACCAGGAAAGTGAACTGTTCAGGAAAGCGGAGGCTATCTACCGGGCATACCTGCAGGCAAGGTAACCCTTGAAAGCAGATTGATCTATTCAACGTTATTCCAGTGAAGACCGGAGTTCATTCTGTCAGTACGTTAAAGCTTCTGGATTCCGGATCTCCGTTACACTGCGTCCGGAATGACGAAATTACAATTAACGAAAACTGTATTTAAAAGGTTTTGTTTTGAAACAAGAAACAAACAGAACCTAAGTTGAATACCCATTTGTACGTCATTCCGGCGAAAGCCGGAATCCATGCTTTTAGCTGTTTACCACTCCCGGGTTTCGAATCTGCGCTACACTTCGTCAGGAATTACGGAATCTTTCAGTTCTTGCATTATGACATTCGGGTCGGAGTCAGATTTCAACGAGATGAGTAGATGAGCGGTATACACACCTTCGATAACGGCGTTAAGGTTTATGACAGCCACCTGATGCCTGCCCAGCGTGAACGCTATCGGGAGCGCAATGTCCACGAAGCCGATGAAGAAGATATCTTCACCGACATCATCGCGGCGATACCTGCTGATGGCCGTTACGTGAACATCGGCAGCGCTATAGGGTATTACGTCATCCTCGCCAGGAAATTGTCGCCGGAACTCGACGTGCATGCAGTAGAGCCACTGGAACGATTTCGCAGCTACTTCCGCGAGAACCTGCTTCTCAACGGGCTGACTGAAGGTGATATTACCGTACATCCACACGGCGTATCCGGCAAGCAAGGCAGGACGGTTTTCGTGGCAAAGGGTTTTGAGAGCAGGGTAGTGCAGGATGAGGAACAGTCACTCTCCCTGCGCAGGTTAATCAACACCACCAGGGATGTTATCAAGGCACTGCTCGGCAAACTGGGTGTGAAGCGCTATGCCGAAGGAGCCGGAGAGCAGACTGTCATCGACAGCATCACGCTAGATACCCTGGTAGACCGGGTCGGATCGCCCATCGATGTCATGCAGATGGATGTGCAGGGACTGGAAATAGCCATCCTGGGCAGCGGTAAGGCCAGCCTGGAAAGCTCCAGCATCAGGACATTTATAATCGGCACACATGGCAAACGCATTCACCAGCAGTGCCTGGATATGCTGACTGACAGTGGTTATGAGATCGAGTACGAGGAAGCCGATACACCGCATCAGCCGGATGGCATCATTGTTGCGAGCAAGGGCGGCAGGCGGCTGGCAGCCTGAGCGGTTAAATGAAAATTTCCATCGTCACTGTCTGCCACAACGCTGCGTCGACGATAGAGGAATGCCTGCAGTCAGTAGCGGGCCAGTCATATCACGATGTCGAACATATCGTTATCGACGGCGCCTCGACAGATGGCACAATGGAGATCATCGACAAGTATCGTGACCAGCTGGCAGTCGTCGTCTCGGAACCGGACAGGGGTATCTACGATGCCATGAACAAGGGTATCGGCGAAGCGAGCGGCGATGTGATCGGAACCCTGAATGCCGATGACTGGTACGCCGACACCAATGTCCTGACTAGAGTAGCGGAGACATTTAAATCTGACGACAGGCTGGAGGCCGTATACGGTGACCTGGTTTACGTAGCGAAAGACGATCCTACCCGCATCATCCGCTACTGGAAATCGCGTCCTTATAAAGAGGGGCTGTTTGAACACGGCTGGATGCCGGCGCATCCGACATTTTTTGTCAGGAGCGATGTTTACCAGCGCTTCGGCCTGTTCGACCTGGAGTTCATGATCCAGTCAGATTTTGAACTGACCATGCGCTTCATGGCGGTGAATAAAATTGTGACGCGCTACCTGCCCGGTGTCATGGTCAGGATGCGTATGGGCGGAGTGACCAATAACAGTGTCAGGAATGTCATCGACGGTAATATTGAAGCTTATCGGGCCTGTCGTAAAAACGGCCTGGATGTATCCCCGCTATTTATCGCCAGAAAGATGCTTTCCCGTATTCCCCAGTTTCTCAACCGCTCACGCGCCCCGGACTAATCAATGAAGTCCTTTTTCAAAAGATTACTCGACAATGCGGGACTGGAAGTACGTCGTACCCGAGCCACGTCGAAAGGCTTTACCTCCGACCCTTACCTCGCACTGAAGAAAATGCTTACCGCAATGGGGCGTCAGCAGCCAGTTATTTTCGATGTCGGTGCGCACAAGGGCGAAACGGTCGCCCGGTTCAGGGAACTGTTTCCGGCTGCGGACATCTGGTGCTTTGAAGCCTTTCCGGATTCAGCGTCACAACTTGAACAGCGCTTCTCCGCAGATCCTGCTGTGCACGTTACTGCGGCGGCCGTATCGGACAGGGCGGGCAGCCGTACCTTTTATGCCAATGCGAATGACTCGACGAATTCATTACTGCCGAGAAATGATGCCTCCCGCCGTTATTACCATTCATCGGCATCGGCTTCAGAGACACTATCTGTAGACTGTATAACCATTGATGAGCATGTGCAGGAAAACAAAATTGACCATATCGACATTCTGAAATTCGATATTCAGGGCGGGGAACTGATGGCATTCGAAGGCGCACGGGAAACGCTGCAGAACCATCGTGCATCGTTGATCTATACCGAGGCCCTGTTTGTTCCGCACTACGAAGGCAACCCGCTGTTTAACGACTTGTGGAATCACCTTGCCGGATACGGATACACCCTGTTTGATATGTACGATTTGTACCGTGCAGGGAATGGTCAACTGCGCTTTGCTGATGCGCTGTTCGTCAGTCCGCAGGTCAGGCAGAACGTCATCGACGCTTTTCCGGAAGAACCCTGACCCCGTGCATACAATACGGCAGGTTGACCTGTTCTGACCTGAACTATTCAGGGTATCCTGTACAGGTAGGTAGACTGGCTTGAATGGAATTGCTGTGATTGAAGCACTTTTACTGGTACTGGTGGCTAATGGTACGCCGATAATTGCAGACCGGCTGCTGGATAAACGTTATGCCTGGCCAGTGGACTTCAATACCAGGGCACCGGATGGCAATCCCTGGTTCGGTGAGTCGAAGACGTATCGCGGCATGGTCCTTGCCATGATCGTAACGGCTGTCGCAGCATTGCTCATCGGCTATTCATGGCAGCTTGGTGCCTTGTTTGGACTGCTGGCCATGGTCGGCGATTTACTGTCCAGTTTCATCAAGCGTCGCATGGGCATGTCGGTACATAGCCAGGCGCCAGGTCTCGACCAGGTCCCCGAAGCCCTCGTTCCGCTTGCCGTGATGGCAGGGCCATTGGGTCTGCAATGGTACGAGGTTATTGTTGCGGTTATCCTGTTCTGGATACTGGAGCTGCTGCTTTCCCGTCTTCTCTACAAGCTGCATATCCGTAAGCAGCCTTACTAACTGGCCAATATTGTCTCGTTGTCACCACCTGTAAGAAGCGGTCGTCTGCCGCGAA
>JARFQC010000268.1 GCA_029287965.1 Arenicellales bacterium | reverse complement strand
CGCTTTGCCAGGACAGGCGCTGTCACAGGACTGGCACAAGGTGCAGCTTTTCTCGTCGATGCTGGCTGTCCCGAACTGGGCGCTGGCAGACAACGCCACCCTATCCATGGGCGGGTTGGCGAGTACGGACAAGGCCTGGTCGTACAGGGCCTCGATAGCCATGAATGCAGTCTGTCGCTTACTGCTCGCACCGGCATATGCGGCGGCCTGCAGTGGCGGCATCACTGCGCCAGTAGTACGCGTCAGTCCGTTAGCATCGACGCGGTTGATGACGCCGGGCGGGTATCCCATCCCGGACAGGATATCGACTGCGGTGGCAAGTTGATCATCGACTTCGGCAGCAACACGCTGAGGCAGATTGTCGTCGGACAGGAGTAGAACTGCCCCGGCACCGTATGCGAGTGCTGACAGCCATACCTCCAGGCCGACACTTGCGAGCTCTTCTACCCCGACCGGCAGCACATTGGCCGGGAAGGTTTCCGGCAAAGTGGTTTCACGCGCATGAAATACGATCAGCGGGTCTTCACCGCCGGCATCACGGTAAGCGCGCAGCAGGGTACGCAGCATAGTAAGGGTATCGTCGGCGGTCGGATACAGATAGCGAATCGCACCGGACGGACAGGCCGTCGCACAGGCACCACCGCCCTGGCATAAGTGCGGTTCAACTTCGATCATTTCACCCAGGCTACTGATCGCTTCCGCCGGACAGGCATCGATACAGCGGGTACAGGCTGTTTTACCGGACCTGCCATGTGCACAGATGGAGGGGTTGTAATCGAAGAATTTCGGTTTTTCGAAGCTGCCCGTCATATCGGCCAGGGCGCCTATCGTGTCCGCCAGTTCGCTGCCGGATGCATCACCAGTGAAATATCCCGGCGGCGTCAGCGGCATATCCAGCAATGGAGAGGCATTCAAGTCAAGGACCAGGTCCGCCTCTATGGCTTCCACCTCGTCACTAGCCGGATCGGTCAGCATCAGGCGGAAGCTACCCAGGTAACCGTTGAGACTCACTTCACGATTTCTGATGCGCGTGCAGGACGTGCCATGTGCACTGTCATCGTCATTCACTACCAGGTGCGGGGTCAGCGTGGCAGGCATCATGGCCACGGCATTACGTGCAGCGGCATCACCCAGCACCGCAACGACGCCACGTGACGCATAACCCACCATCGTGGTCGGTTCAACCGACAGCGCAGCGGCCTTTGACAACGCCTCGTCGCGTGCGCGTCGATTATTCTCTTCATTCATTGCGGTTGCCATCAATCTCCTCTCTTATATATGTAGCATTGCCTGTATCGGCGGTCGGGTGCTTCTCCACATCGCGTGCAGATACCGCATCGTCCAAATGCTGATCCGAGCCGTCTTCAATCAGCGCATCGGTTTCGTTTGCAGAATCGAGTCCAGGTTCGTCAGCAGCGAGCACCTCCTCGCCCGCCTCCTGCTGCGACGCATCGATGTCGCTGTCTTCGTTCATGACCTCTTGCATACGCTTCATCTGGTAGCGCATTTCAGCCGTCACCACATCACCCAGCTTGGTGAAGCTGGTGAAGTCATCGTCATAATCATCGAGCCCGTCGCGCACATTGAATACCTGGCTACTGAATAGTTTACGCAGCGCTATCCGGCGCAGCTCTTCGCTGACCTTGGGCGACATGAAGCCGGAATAATCGGAATCTTCATCGAGTGACTCGACTGGCGGCATATCCTCGTCGCCGGGTAAGTTATCCCCCTGCTCGACTGCCACTGTTTCATCGACCGCTTCGTTGACTGCTTCCTCGACAGGGGCTGCGATGCTTTCGCCAGCACGGTCAGCGTGTTTACGCCTCGACCAGCGTGACAGAAAATTTTCTTCCTCGCCCGTACCGGGGTCAGCTTCCCTATCACTCATGATGGCCGGCCCGCTTTCTGCTTGCCGCTATTTTTCCAGTTGTTGCGCTTGCGTTTGACCCGTTTCTCCGGGACGTAATGCTGCAGAACGAAATACTCTACCCAGCGATACATTTCCGGTGGCATGGCGACTTGATAAACAAGGTCTTCACATTCCTGGTAGGCATTGGCCTCGTCGAAGCTGAGAGAGACCAGGTACGGTACAGGCACGTCGTCTTCATCATTGCGGGCAATGACGTAACATCCCGGTTCGGGTGACTTGAGATTATGGTAGTAACTCTCGCATTCATCGGTGTGCAGGCTAATGCTGAATCCCGGGTGCAGGACACGCATGACGCCAGCCTGCTCGTCAACTATCCGCACATCACCACCATGATCACCGTTGGCCTGGGTGTCACCTGTCACACCGGTAGCCGTCCAGACCTCATCCACCCATGGATGGTCTGACGGCCTGCGTTCCATGACGACGGCGACAGCCATCGCGTCAGGCAGTTGATCCCGGTTGTCTATAAGAGAGGCGTTGTCAGGCATGAAAGCTCCGTGTGAGGCTGTTGACCGGTGCAGGTAAGCATATCTACAGCAATTTACATGCCACTGAAGAAACAAGGCTTGCCACTGACCTGGCTGGTTCAAAATGTCTCATTCACGCCGAGTGAAGGTGCAACATGTCGCAATGAAATATACCTGTAACGGAACAATTCCGGATTATTTGCCGGCCCCACCCTGTCGCCATGGAATGGAACACATCTTGCTTATTGAATAAAGGTCAATAACAACACCAACGATAGTTAGCCGATGACGCAGAACAGCATAACCACAGATAACACCCTGACTGACCGGTTTGGCCGCCGCATCGAATATCTGCGCATCTCCGTTACGGATCGCTGTGACCTGCGCTGTGTTTACTGCATGTCTGAAGACATGAAGTTCGTCCCGCGTGCCCAGCTACTCACGCTGGAAGAAGTCATTCGCATCGGCCGCGTCTTTACTGAGCTTGGTGTCAGCAAGATCCGCATCACCGGCGGTGAGCCATTGACGCGCAGAAACATCATGGAGGTGTTCAACCAGCTCGGCAGCCTCGATGCGCTAAAGGACTTTACCCTGACGACCAACGGCACACAGCTGAGCAAGTATGCAGACGACCTGCGACATGCCGGGGTCGACCGCATCAACATATCGCTGGATACCCTGCAGGAGGAGCGCTTCAGCCGCATCACCCGTACCGGTAAGTTGCAGCGAACAATGGACGGAATCGATGCCGCACTTGCAGCAGGCTTCAAGCGCATCAAGCTGAACTCGGTCATCCTGCGCCACCGTAACCATGACGAAATCATCGATCTGGTAAATTTCGCTCACGACCGTGGCATGGACATAAGTTTCATAGAGGAGATGCCGCTCGGCGTCATCGGTGACCATGACCGTGCCGAGGCCTATATATCCAGTGACGAGATTCTCGATATCCTCAGGCAGCAGCACGACCTTATCCCGACTACGGACACTACCGGGGGTCCGTCACGCTATTACCGGCGCACAGATAGCGCAGCAAGGGTCGGCTTTATATCTCCGCATAGTCACAACTTCTGTGAAGACTGCAACCGGGTCAGGCTGACTGCTGAAGGCCGTTTGCTGTTATGCCTTGGCCAGGAACACTCGGTCGACTTGCGCAGAGTGGTCAGAACCTATCCGGGAGAAGACGAACCATTGCGCGAAGCCATCATCGCCGCCATGGACATCAAGCCGCGTGGCCACGATTTTGATCTCAACAGTCAGCCGGTCATCCTGCGGCACATGAACTCGACCGGAGGCTAGCAGCATGGCACAAACGGAAAGCAACAGCGCCATTTATCCACAGATGACGGATGCAGGCCTGGAGGCGGCATCACCGGTAACGGCCATCGACGAATTCGGCCAGCCACGTGAAGGACATATCGCTGCAGAACGGGCACTCACGGTATACCTGGACAAGAAAGAAATCGTCACCCTGATGACGCTGGGGACCCAGCCTGAACTGCTCGTACTGGGCTGGCTGCGCAACCAGCGACTGGTGCCGGACATATCCCATATCAAGGCCATACAGGTGGACTGGGAGACCGAGTCGGCTGTCATCACGACCTACAATGGCGTCGAGGACCTGGACGTCAAACTGGGTCGCCGCACTGTCACCACCGGCTGTGGCCAGGGCACCGTGTTCGGCGGCCTCATGGACGACCTCGACAAGATAAACCTACCGAATGTCAGAACCAGCCAGGCAACCCTGTACCGGCTTCTCAAGACACTCAGTGAACACAATGAAATTTACAAACGCGCCGGCGCCGTACACGGCTGCGCACTGTGCCAGGACCAGCACATGCTGCACTTTGTCGAAGACGTGGGTCGCCACAATGCTGTTGATGCCATAGCCGGCCAGATGTGGCTGAACGGTACGCATGGCCATGACAAGCTCTTCTACACTACCGGGCGGCTGACCTCCGAAATGGTCATCAAGGTTGCCCAAATGGGTATACCGGTATTGCTATCCCGATCCGGCGCTACCGAGATGGGCCGGGCACTGGCAGAAAAAATCGGCGTTACGCTGATTGCACGCGCCAAGGGAAGACACTTCCTGGTCTACAACGGCGCTGACCGGATAGACTTCGATGCTGTACCGGAAAAGCCCCGTACCGCCGCAAGCAGTACGGAACACCAGAGGACCTGAGGCATGTCAGCCGTATTGCGCCCGGAAGCCGACGTCTTCATGAGTGTCAAACAGGTAGCCGAATACCTGCACCTCAACGAAAAGAAAGTCTACGCCCTGGTCAACGATGGCACGATCCCCGCGACCAAGGTTACCGGCAAATGGATGTTCCCGCGCGAACTCATCGACCGCTGGCTGCTGGACTCGGCGCATGGCGGCCTGATGACAGACCGGCTGGTGATCGCCGGCAGTGATGACCCGTTGCTGTACCGCATCAATTCAGAGTTCGCACGCGATACCGGTTCACATGCCCTG
Source organism: Arenicellales bacterium (assembly GCA_029287965.1). Lineage (GTDB taxonomy): Bacteria > Pseudomonadota > Gammaproteobacteria > BMS3Bbin11 > BMS3Bbin11 > JARFQC01. The sequence continues at coordinate 242 of JARFQC010000268.1, read as the reverse complement.
ATCAGCTACACGCCGACCGGCACTCGCCTGGGACTGGACCTGTTGCAGGCCCGGCGCGCTGATGCCTGCGGGATACACTGGGGGCCGGCAAACGAAAGTCATACCCGTCACCCCGCCCTGCTGCGGCAGTATGCCCAGCATCATAGCTGGGTACTGATCCGGGCCTTCCGGCGTGAACAGGGATTGATTGTCAGCCCGCCGGTACTGAAATACTCGCAGGACCTGCCGGACCTGTTCGATCC
>JARFQC010000267.1 GCA_029287965.1 Arenicellales bacterium | reverse complement strand
CCTGTCGCAAGGCAGAGCAGTGAAAGCATGAAGGCGGTGCGGCCAGCTATACTGGGACTAAACATTTTGAAGCTCCTCTGGGTGTTCGGGTCAAGGTCTGGTTTTTTTTATTGCCTTAACCCTAGTTTATGTGAAGGTTTTATTACACTACATAGTCCATTCGTACCAATCAGTCCCGGTAATGCTTATTTAGAAGTGTCCATTGGCGGAAAGGGGGCAAACCCGCTCACGCCGACACCAGGGCCACCTGTGCTTCCGTCTTCAAGCCCAGGTTTTCTTCATCAACCAGCTGGGCATGCAAAAACCGGTAAAGGAGCTCGGGAAACAGTTGAAGCCTATAAATAGGGTGGACCAGGTCCAGTTAGGGTGGTGATAAAGAGCCAGTAACAAGGTCAGCACGACATCGTGCCACCAAAAGTAAACAACGCCCGGTCTACTGTCATAGCGAGTCTCCTTTGTGTATGGGTGAGGACGCCGCTAATCTTTATCTGTCACTTGGCACTGCATGTAGAGTGCAAACGCACCTCCGTAATTCATGGGATAGCCTCAAGTATTCGAACCATCTCATCTTGCGTGAATGGCCTGTTGTGTTGGTTGGATCCAGCGTCCGACCGGGTAGCAGAGAGTGTCGTCCAGGCGTCGCCGGGAAGGCCATCCTGAATCGCTTCCTGTTCGGGTACGAAATGCCAGGTACGCTCCTTTAGAATCAACCTTCCACGGCCAAGTCCGAGCGCTTTCGAACTGTGATGGCAGGACTCACAACTGCGTGACTTGCCTGTAGTATGCGGTTCGCTTGCAGTGAACTGTCGCTGAAAGCGTTCTTCCGACCAGTCCGGGTGTGCAACAGACATGATCATTCCCGGTACAAAGGGACGTATCATGCCATCAGCGGCGACGCCCAGGGGCGGCAGATCGCTGCGAACATCCCATCGCCGCTCGTTCCAGCGGCCAGCTGTTGCATGCTTCAGCAGATGGTCTTTCTGCTTTCCCGCCGGGTCGTATTCAATGTGACAACCGTAGCATTGTGGTGCCCACTGGCTGTGACAGGCCGAGCAGTGCAGCTGTTGATGCTCTTGTTCCAATGCATGACTGGCAGACGAGTAGCGGGGGATCAATCTGGCGGGGCCGCCAAGTTTCGGCTTTAGCGTAGCGTTTCCATTCTCATCAAGACGGATATGCCACAGCGGTGTGCTGCTTCGGTGGGTGACGGGTATACGTGTGTCCGGAGGGGTATCAGGGGCCAGGTATTGCTTGAGCTTGTCATGCTCGTCCGGCCACAGTTCGCGCGAGGTAATCGTCTGGGGCGTGCCGTGACAGTCTTCACAGCTGATGTCGACCGCTTGTCGCTGATGCTGTGAATTGTCACGGCCACCCATCAGGCCGGTAGAGGTATGACAGTCAATGCAGCTCAAACCCGCGGCATGGTGCACGTCAGACTGTTTTTTTATCACGGTTCGACCATCTGCGAGTTGCAGCAGAGGGCTTTTTTCACCGGTATCGGTATCCCCGGCAATGGCTTCTGCCAGCCCGGTATAATTCAGCGAGATGCGACCGGAGCGGGAGTGGCAGCCGAAACAGCGGCCATCCTCGACACGCGAGGTCAGGGCAGGATGTCGGTCTTGCGGGTAGTTATTGATGTGGCAGGCGCTGCAGCCACCGCCACGGTCCCGGGTTACGTCAAGAGCATGTGCGTGCTTGCTGTTACCGAGGTGACAGCTCACGCACAGTTTTCTCAATAGACTATCCGCAGGGCTGTGGCCGAGTGATTGGATGCTGGTCATCCCGATCGCATGAATCTCGCCGAATGCCTCGCGTGTTTTTGCGACCATGCCTTTGCCGGTCTGCATCTGACTGGCTTCAACTCCAGAGACGCGTTGGGCATGGCAACCGCCACATGCCTCGCTTGCGTGCGCCATGTCACCTGGATATGCAACCAGTGCCCGATGGGCCTGTGGCAATTCCGCGGCAGTGCTGTCACCTTTGTGGCAGGTCGTGCAGGCCTGACGCGCAAATTCGTGTTTTTGCGAGAATCCGTCAGCCTCATTGGCATGACAAATCAGGCAGCCATTACTGCTGGCACCTGCATGGAGGGGTAACAGGAGCAAGATTATAGGCAGCCACAGGGAAACAGCCTTGCATAGAAATGTGGTTGCGGCTAGGCTTGAAAAACATGGCCTCAGTAATTGATATTCCACAAAGTTTTGACCTTGATCAAGAGTTGGTGAAGGTAATCGGTATAGCATAGCGATTATGAAAACACTGGTACTGGGCATTGGCAATACCCTGCTGACTGATGAGGGTGCAGGCGTGCATGCGCTCGAAGCATTACGCGCTGCCCATCCCGAACAGGAAAACGTTACCTACCTGGATGGCGGAACCTTGAGTTTCACGCTCGCGGGAGAAGTAGAGCAGGCGGACAACCTGATTGTCATTGATGCCGCCCAGCTGAAACGTGAGCCAGGTACCGTGGCCTGTATGACCAACCAGGACATGGATGATTTTCTCGGGTCCTGCAAACGCAGTGTCCACGAAGTGGGTCTGCTGGACTTACTGGATATCGCGCGACTGACCGACACCCTGCCTGAGAAACGCGCGTTGGTTGCCATACAGCCGGATATTATTGACTGGGGCGAACAACCCACCAAACCGGTAGCCGATGCAATTCCTATCGCCGTTAACCATGTTATCGACCTGATGCAGCAGTTCGGGGAGACGCGAGTGTGAACGAATCCCACGCCTGCCAGGAGTACCCGCTGACAAAAAATGTTGTGCCAATCCTGCATGAAATTCGGCATGCCCTGCACAAGCTGTTAGAGGATGGCGTATCAACAATTATTGACCTGCGCGCAATGCCGTTCGCGCCAGGTGAAGAAGTAGAACTCGAGCAGCGACTGGGTGTTGGTGAAGTCGTATCCCAGGTCAGCGCACTGGGTCCGTCAGAAGTCAAGGAGATGGGTATTCCAGGCGTCTGGCTGGTTACGCACTTCAATACTGAAGACGAGATTATGAGTAAGTTCATCGAAGTGACATTTGTCCCGTCCATAATCAAGTCACAACCCGATGATATAGAACGTGGAATACAGGATCTGGAAGCAGACCTGGACACGGATTCCTAAAAAACGTCACGTGGAGAGTCGTTATGGCGGATGAGAAAACACTGGCAGAAATTCTGAGAGCCCAGGGTGTATCCCGGCGCGGATTTCTCAAGTTTTGTGCAACGACTGCATCGATGATGGC
>JARFQC010000264.1 GCA_029287965.1 Arenicellales bacterium | reverse complement strand
CGGGAACACGGGCAACGATACGACTTCGTGGCCGAGCTGTTCGGCCACAGGAAAATCACCTTTGCTGTAACCCAGGCCGGAGTAGACGGCCTGCAGGGCCAGCGGCATCGGGTAGCAGGTCGAGTTGCCGATGCCGTTATCCATCAATGCCGAGCGGATGGCATCGCGCTGCGCGCTGCGGATCGTGTAGAGATTGAAAGCATGCTTGCCCGTGGCAGGCCGTGCCGGACAGGTGATGCCGAGGGCGGACAATCGAGCATCGTACTGGTCGGCGACACGCTGTCGCGCCGCGATATTGTCATCAATGGTGCGTAGCTTGATGCGCAGCAGTGCGGCCTGTACCTCGTCCAGCCGGCTGTTCATGCCGACTTCATCATGCTGGAAGGCTGCCGAGGCGCCGTGGTTGCGCAGCTTGCGCACATGATCTGCCAGGTCGTCGTTGTCCGTGGTCAGCAGGCCGCCGTCACCATAGCAGCCCAGTACCTTGGTCGGATAGAAGCTGAAGCAGCCGGCCGTGCCCATGCTGCCCGATTTATGTCCGTCGTGCTCGCAGCCGAAGGCCTGTGCGGCGTCTTCAACCAGGGCGATGCCGTGCTGCCCGGCGATAGTCAGCAGTTCAGTCATGCGTGCAGGATTGCCGAACAGGTGGACAGGCAATATGGCACGGGTCTTGTCTGTCACCGCCCGGGCGACCTGTTCCGGATCGATGTTGAAACTGTCCGCTTCGATATCGACGAATACCGGTGTTGCGCCGACCATGTCGATCACTTCTGACGTGGCAAAAAACGTGTACGGCGTGGTGATCACTTCATCGCCGGGGCCTAGACCCAGCCCGCGCAATGCCAGCAGCAGTGCATCGGTGCCATTGGCCAGGCCGATGGCATGGCGTGTGCCCACGTAAGCAGCGACTTCTTCTTCAAAGGCGTGAACGTTGGGCCCCAGCACCCAGCTGCCGCGCGCACCGTCCTCGGTAATCATGGCAAACCATTCGTCCTTGAGAGCGTCGAATTCCTGGCTCAGGTCGAGATAAGGAACACCTTTGTGCTGTGACATATCGAGTTATCCTAACTTTAGTTGTCAGCGTGTATCTTGTCCGTCACCAGCATCGCCACACGCAGCGCCTCGAGACCGTCTTCGCCGCTTACCAGCGGTACACCGCCGCTGCGCACGGTATCAATGAAGTTTTCCAGCTCCGCGTCGAGGGGTTGGTTCGGGGTAATGGTGTGTGTTGTATAGACGATTTCCGGATAACTGCCGCCCTCTGGAATGTCGCCGGTGCGGACTTCTTCCAGCTGCTGGTCAACGAAGTTGATGGCCCGGTAGGCGTTGCGGCCGAACACGCGTATCCGTCTGAACTTCTTGTTCGATACCCGGCTGGCCGTTACGTTGGCCACTGCGCCGCCGGCAAACTCCAGGCGTGCGTTGGCTATATCGACATGGTCGGTCAGCACCGGTGTGCCAGTAGCCGAGATATAGGTCAGTTTATCCTTGACCAGTGCCAGCACGATGTCGATGTCGTGGATCATCAGGTCCGTGACGACGTCAACGTCGGTCGCGCGTTCGACAAATGGTCCTAACCTGTGGGCCTCTATGAAGCGAGGCTCGTTGACCTGGTCGGCCAGCGCCATGATGCCGGCATTGAAGCGCTCCAGGTGACCGATCTGCAGGATAGCGCCATGCCTGTCAGCGGTGTCGATGATCGCGCGGGCATCTTCCAGCGTCGAAGCCACCGGCTTCTCGAGCAGCATGTGAATACCGCGTTCAAGGTAGGGCTCTGCGACCTCACGGTGCAGTGAAGTCGGCACGACGACGCTGACGACGTCCACCCGATCAAGTAATGCCTGCGGGTCGTAGTACGCCTGTGTATCGTACTCCTTCGCAATCCTGTCAGCGGTGTCCTTGTCTGTGTCGACCACGCCTGCCAGCTCAACGCCTGGCATGTCGTTGTAGATCCTGGCATGGAAGCGGCCAAGATATCCGACGCCTATCACGCCTGCACGTAATGCATCACTCATGTCCGCTTTCTCGTTTGTCCGGGATGATGGTAGCCTTCATAAGACTATTGATTTTAAATGATTTTCATCCTCAGGTAACCATGCAGAACCCGACCACAATGAAAACCGTGCTGGTAACCGGCTGTTCCAGCGGAATCGGTCGGGCCATCGCCCGTCACCTGCATGAACGTGACTACCAGGTGTTTGCCACGGCACGCGCGGAATCGGATGTCACATCACTGCAGGATGAGGGCCTCCAGTCCCTGCAGCTGGACCTGGCAGATCAGTCATCCATTGATACAGCCATGTCGACTGTGCTCGATGCCAGCGGAGGCGAACTTTACGCCCTGATCAACAATGGTGCATACGGGCAGCCCGGGGCCGTTGAAGATCTGCCAACCGATGTACTGCGCAGACAGTTCGAGACCAATGTTTTCGGTACCCATGAACTGACCAGGCAGGCCATCCCGGTCATGCGCAGGCAGGGCGCAGGACACATCGTGCAGATAAGCTCGATACTCGGCCTGGTCTGCCTGCCGTACCGGGGCGCCTATAACGCCAGCAAGTACGCCCTGGAAGCACTCAGCGACACATTGCGCCTGGAACTAGCCGGCAGCGGCGTCCATGTCAGCTTGATCGAACCCGGGCCGATCACCAGCAGCTTTCGCGCCAATGCCTATGCAGCATTCAGGCAGCATATCAATGCAGATCAGAGTGCACACCGGGATGCCTATGCAAGGGAAGTGAAACGCCTGCAGTCAAACAAGCCTGTGCCCTACACGCTGCCTGAGTCGGCCGTCGTGGACAAGGTTGTGCATGCGCTGGAAAGCGGCAAACCGAAGATACGCTACCCTGTTACACGACCGGCACGTGTGTTCAGTTTGTTGAAGCGTGTGCTGTCAGACCGCATGACGGACAGGGTACTGCATGCAGCGTCAGGGCACGGCAGGAAGAGGGACTGACCAGCGAACTACCGGTCACAAGGCAGACCGTCAGTCCAGTACGTATGACACCAGGCCGTCGGCCAGCTTGGGTTCGAACCAGGTCGACTTGGGAGGCATGACCTTACCCGCGTCAGCCACGGCCATCAGCTCATCCAGTCCGGTCGGGTAAAGTGAAAAAGCGACGGCCATATCACCGCTGTCGACACGCTTTTCGAGTTCTTCCAGGCCACGAATCCCACCGACGAAATCGATGCGCTCATCACGGCGCGGGTCGGTGATGTTGAGCAGCGGACCGATCAGGTTGTGGTGCAGCATGCTGACATCGAGACTATGGACCGAATCACCGGACGCCATGAACTCGGGGTGAATGACCAGCTTGTACCACTGACCGGGCAGATACATGCCGTACTCGCCCTTGGCCGCTGGCTTGACCGGCTGATCGCTGGCCTCGATGTTGAAAGACTTGCCTATACTGTCAAGCAGCGATTCAACGGAGAGACCATTCAGGTCCCTGATGACGCGGTTGTAGTCGAAGATCTGCACCTGGTCGTCGGGAAACATGACAGCGAGGAAGCTGTCACAGCCGGACTCGCCGTCTGACTGCTTGCCTGCGCATACGCGACTCGCCGCAGCCGAACGGTGATGTCCGTCGGCAATATAAAGTCGTTCCAGGCGACTGAAAGATTTATCCAGCCACTCAATCTGGCCGGCATCCGAAACCACCCACATGCGATGCCTGACACCGTCGTCGCTTACTTCATCGTAGGTGGGCTCAGACAGTTTCACCTGGTTGACCAGCTCATCGATGTCATCCTGCTGACGATAGGTCAGGAAGACCGGCCCGGTCTGTGCATGCAGGGCCTTGATCTGGTTGACCCGGTCGTCCTCTTTTTTGGGCCGGGTGTACTCGTGCTTGCGGATGATGTCCTCGTCATACGCCTTTACCGACGCGGCTACCGCAATGCCTGTCTGCACATGTCCGTTCATGGTCAGTTCGTAGAGGTAATAGCAGGGCTGCTCGTCACGCATCAACACGCCCTGCTGTTTCATCTTGTCGAAATTGCTCGCCCCCATGGCGTAGACGGATTCGTCATACGGGTCGGTCTCGGGAGGCAGGTCGATCTCAGGCTTGGATACGTGGAGAAAGCTCCAGGGCTTGTCACTGGCCAGCTCGCGCGCTTCATCTGAACTCAACACGTCATAAGGTGGTGCAATGACATCCGCCACACGGTCGGGTACGGGCCTGAGGCCGCGAAAGGCTTTAAGGAGTTTCATTATGAAGTTTCTCGCTGCATGTACTGTACGGTCTAAAAAGTCAGACCGGCAGTCTAGTTGCAATCGTTGTAGTCAGCAACCGCAGTGGGACCGGCTCAGGCATGCATCCGGCGCAGGTGCGCGATGCGCTCATCCAGTGGCGGATGCGTCATGAACAGGCGTTTGATGCCTTCACCGCGATGGCCCGAAATGCCCAGCGCAGCCAGCTGATCGGGCAGTTCGTCATCCGTTCCGCCCTTGAGGCGTTCCAGCGCAGCGATCATCTTTTCCCGGCTTGCCAGCCTCGCTCCGCCCTCGTCGGCGCGGAACTCACGCTTGCGGCTGAACCACATGACGATGATCGAGGCGAGGATACCCAGCACAAGCTCCGCAACGATGGTGGTGATCCAGAATGCCGGGCCGTGGCCCTCCTCGTTCTTGAACACTACCCGGTCGACCACCTGGCCAATGACGCGCGAGGCAAAAATAACGAACGTGTTCACTACGCCCTGGATCAGGGCCAGCGTGACCATGTCCCCGTTGGCAACGTGGCTGACTTCGTGGCCCAACACCGCCTCGGCCTCTTCCATGCGCATGTTTTGTATCAGACCGCTGCTGACAGCAACCAGGGCCTTGTTCTTGTTCATGCCTGTTGCGAAGGCATTGACCTGCGGCGTGTCGAAGATGGCGACTTCCGGCATCGCAATGCCTGCTTCCTGGCTCTGCCGGCGGACGGTATCGAGCAGCCATTGCTGGGTCTTGTTGGCGGGCTGTTCGATGACCCGGGCACCGGTAAAGCGCTTGGCCGTCCACTTGGACAGGGCCAGCGAGATAAACGCACCGCCCATACCGAATGCCGCGGCAAAGATCATCAGGGACGTCAAGTTCAGCCCCTGCTGGTTCAGGTAGGGCTCGATTCCCAGCAGTCGCATACTGATGTTGAGGACGAAGATTATCGCGAGGTTGGTCGCAAGAAATAACATAACACGCTGCATGGCGGGCTCCGGTTCCGGGACGGGTCGTTAGATCGTAATGGGTATTCGGGTAATATACGACCCTCGTGGCTTTTTTCAATCAGGGGACGCTGACAATACCCCGCCAACGAACAGGAACATGACATGTCCGGCCAAATTTCCAGAACCGAGCAAATTCGCCAATTCCACGCCCGTTTTATCAACGCTGTCGTCGATGCCTGCATACGCCCTGAAGGTGGAGACGATCTCGAGCAAATGCTGAAACAGGCCGAATCCGCCGGCTGGCAGGATCTCGTTGTCATCATCCGACGCATCAAGGCCGGTGAAAGAGAGACCGGCATGCTGGGCGTACTGGATGACGAAGACCGCGTGATTGCCAGCAGCATCCTGCAGGGCATCCAGAACCCGGCGACACTGCCCGACCCGGATGTCCAGCCGGACGGCTCCATGGCCGCACCGGGACTGGCTTCGATGATCCATGCCGCAGCACGCGGCGACGTCAATGCACTGCAGCTGCTAGGCAACATGGGCGAACAGATGTCGAAAGTCGGCGGCGACATGTCGCGTGTATCCGGCATATTCCGCCGCCTGGTCAATGGCGAGCGCGATCCCGACAAGCTGACCAAGGGCATGGGCAAACAGGCCGAGGGGCTTACCCTGTCACTGCTCGAAGAACTCGGCAAGCTCGAACAGCATTGACCGCGGTCCGTCTTCCGGCGGAATGGGAGCCGCAGGAAGGCATCCTGCTAAGCTGGCCGACCGCATCCACAGACTGGTCAGCCAATCTCGCTGCAGCAGAGGCCACTTACCTCGCCCTGGTCAAGGCAATATCCCGTTTTGAAACCGCTCATATCTGCTGCCAGGATGCAGTGATACAACAACGCGTTACCCGCCTGATCAGTGAGCAAGGTATCAGCGCTGTGAACATCGCACTCCATATCCTGCCCTATGACGATACCTGGACCCGTGACTACGGCCCCGTCACCGTCAGCCGGAATGGTAAACCGTCGTGGCTGGATTTCCGCTTCAATGCCTGGGGCGGCAAATACCCCCATACCCAGGATGACCGTGTCACCCGGCTGTTGCATGGCATGCCTGCATTTGAACAAAGGCAATGCACTGAAGTGGACTTCGTACTTGAAGGCGGCAGCATCGACAGCGACGGCCGAGGCGGTTTGCTGACAACAACGCGCTGCCTGCTGTCTCCGCAACGCAATCCCGGATACGACAAGGCGGAGATTGAGCAGCGCCTTTTCGATCTGCTCGGTACACAACGCGTGTTATGGCTGCAGCAGGGCGAACTTGAAGGCGACGATACCGATGCACACATTGATACCCTGGCCCGTTTCTGCAATGCAGAAACCATTGCCTATACCAGCTGCCAGGACCCGCTCGACAGCCATGCGTCTTCGTTGGATAACATGGAGAAGGAACTGCAGGCACTGCGCCAGTCGAATGGCCAGCCCTATCATCTTGTTCCACTTCCTTTACCGACCGCCTGCTTCAACAGGACCAGCGAAAGGCTGCCGGCGACCTATGCCAATTTCCTGATCCTGAACGGTGCTGTACTGGTGCCAACGTATGACGTAGCGACCGACCGTGATGCCATGACACAACTGCAACAGGCATTTCCCGACAGGGAAGTCATAGGTGTCCCCTGCCGCCCCCTGCTTGAACAGTACGGCAGCCTGCATTGTGTAACGATGCACCTGCCGGCCTGCGCGTTGTAACATTAGCCCATGAACGCAAAGCCCTACCTATGTGCAGTCATCCAGGCGTCATTCAGTGACAACCGCGAGGAGAACTGGCGGCAACTGGAATCACTGCTCGAACAGGCCGCCAGCCAGGGCGCCGGGCTGGCGCTGCTGCCGGAGCTCCACAACGGCCATTACTTTTGCCAGCATGAAAGCAATCGCGAATTTGAGCGGGCGGAAGCGGTACCCGGACCGACTACAGAATGGCTGTCGCGCCTGGCCGACCGCCTCGACCTGGTCATCATCGGCTCGGTATTCGAACGGCGTGCCGCAGGCATCTATCACAATACCGCGGTGGTGCTGGACAACGACGGCACCCTGGCGGGTCAATATCGCAAGATGCACATACCCGACGACCCGGGCTACTACGAAAAGTTCTACTTCACACCGGGCGACAATCCGTTCAGGCCGGTCACGACCCGTCTCGGCAAGGTGGGCGTAATGGTATGCTGGGACCAGTGGTTTCCCGAAGCGGCAAGATTGATGGCGCTGGCTGGCGCCGACATCCTGGCCTTTCCTACTGCCATCGGCTGGGACCCTGAGGATACGGAAGACGAAAAAGAACGTCAGCAGGACAGCTGGATGACCGTGCAGCGCAGCCATGCAATAGCCAACGGCATTCCACTGTTGGCCGCCAACCGGACGGGTCATGAACCTGATCCGGCAGGCAACAATGCCGGGATACAATTCTGGGGCGGCAGTTTCATCTGTGGTCCGCAGGGCGAGATCGGCCACCAGGCCGGCGCTGATGAAACCGGCTGTTTCCTGGCCGAAATCGATCCCGTGCATAATGAATCGGTTCGGCGCAGCTGGCCCTTTTTCCGCGATCGCCGCATCGACGCCTACGCCGGCCTGACCCGGCGCTGGAATGATTCAACTTCTCATGACATGGAGACCGACAATGACTGACTGCCTGTTTTGCAAAATGGTGAGCGGCGAAATTCCGCCCGACATCGTATACGAAGATGACGAAGTACTGGCATTCAATGACATCAACCCCCAGGCCCCTACACACGTATTGATCATCCCGAAAAAACACATCGCCACACTTAACGAGGCCAGTGATGAAGACACGCAAGTGCTTGGCAGGCTGAACATCGTCGCGGCTCAATTGGCGAACAAACTCGGTTTCGCCGAAGACGGTTACCGTGTGGTCATGAACTGCAACGCCGATGGAGGCCAGGCCGTGTACCATATCCACCTGCACCTGCTGGGTGGCCGCAGCATGGCATGGCCGCCGGGCTGAACATCAAGGATGGATTATCGTGATTGACCGGATAAAGGCATATTTCAACAACACCATGAACGCGGCCGCACGCGATTCGGAGAAGACCCGCAGCCACAAAACTCATCTCGCCGCCGCGGCATTAATGATCGAGGTGCTGAAATCCGACTTCGAACACCGCGATGAGGAATGGATGGCCTTACGCCATGCACTGGAGAACGACCTCGATCTTAGCCCCGAGGAAATCGACAGCATAGTGGAACTCGCCGATGCCGAAGTGGAACACGCCGTTTCCCTGCATGGTTTCACGCGCTGTATTGTCGACAGCTACACCATGCCGGAAAGAATAACGCTGATCGAAATGTTATGGCGTGTTGCATGGGCAGACAAGGTGTTAAGTGACCACGAGCAACACATGATGCGCAAGATATCATCCTTGCTGTACATCCCGCACAAGGACTACATCGCAGCAAAACAGCGGGCGCGGATTAAAGCCCACCAGTGACAAGTTGACCGGACATCGCTGGTTCGTGACAATCAGTACATTCCAGAGGAAAGGACACATCCAGTAATGATCCCCCTGCACCAGAACTTTATCCGCCAGGCCAAGCAGTACGCATCCTCCACGGCCATCGTCGACCGCAACACGCGACGGACCATCACCTACGGCAGGGCCCTGATCGGCGCCTTGCTGCTGGCACGCAGGTTCCGCCGCTATCCTGACGGTTACATCGGTATCATGGTACCGAATTCAGCGGGCAGCATACTCGCGATCATTGCCACGCTGATGGCAGGCAAGACGCCGGTCATGATCAACTACTCGACCGGTGCTTCGGAAAACGCAGAATACGCCCAGCAGAAGTGCACCTTCCACACCATCATCACGTCACGCGCGCTGCTGGAAAAACTCGGCTGCCGGCTGGTGCCGGGCATGGTCTTCCTCGAGGACATGATGGAACAGGTCAGCGGCTTCGAAAAACTGCTGGCCGCGGTGAAATCGAAACTCCCGGCAAAGTTGATCAGCAAACTGGTTCACCCCGGCACGCTTAACGAAACGGCAACCATCCTGTTCACCAGCGGTAGTGAAAAGGCACCCAAGGCGGTAGAACTGAGTCATCGCAACCTGGGCTCCAACGTGGAAGCCGCGCTGCAGATCTTCCATTTCACAGAGAATGACCGGGTACTGGGCAACCTGCCGTATTTCCACGTGCTCGGCCTGATGGCCAACATGTGGCTGCCACTGTCCCGGGGCATGCAAGTAGTAACCTACGGCAATCCACTCGACTTCAAGACCGTTGCCCGCATTATCCGGGAGGAAAAAATCACCCTGCTCGTCGGCACGCCATTTTTCCTGATGGGATATCTCAAGCAATCCAAGCCGGGCGACATGTCCACTGTACGGGCTGCCGTGGCTGGCGCGGACAAGTGCCCCGCCGGCCTCAGGGACGCCTATGCCGAGAAACAGAAACTCGAGCTATTGGAAGGCTATGGTACAACGGAGACAAGCCCATTAGTCAGTGTAAACCTGCCTGGTCAGAACAAGCATGGCAGTATTGGTAAACCGGTTCTCGGGGTGCAGGTCAAGATCACCGATATCGCAACGGGTGAAGCGTTGCCAGCCGGCAAGGAAGGCAACATCCTGGTCAAGGGCGACCTGGTCATGAAGGGCTACCTGGACGATGTCGAAGAAACCTCTTTGAAGATCAAGGACGGCTGGTATGAAACCGGTGATATGGGCATGCTGGATGAAGACGGCTACCTGTGGCATCGCGGTCGCCTGAAACGTTTCGCCAAAATCGGTGGTGAAATGGTATCGCTGGTTCAGGTTGAATCCGTCATCGAGAAATACCTGCCGCATGAAACCGAGGCCTG
>JARFQC010000173.1 GCA_029287965.1 Arenicellales bacterium | reverse complement strand
GATCAACTGAACGATACGCTCGACTCCATGCAGATGGAGAAGCTGGACAGGCGATTGGACGAGATCAAGGAAAAAGTCCATGATCAGGTTTTTATAAATACCTGAATACCCGGTCTGCCGGGAACACCCTATTGAAGCTCAGGCATAACCACCAGAGGTAATACATGTACAGGCAATTATTCATTATCGCAGCACTCGCATTTCCGCACATCGCCTTCGCCGACAGTAAAACGGACTGCCGTTTTACGACCCGTATCGATGATGCAAAGGGCATAAACTTCAAGTGCAAGGAAAGCTCGGGAAAGCATGCTGCTCCGGATCATTACAAGAGCTGCAAGGTTGACATGGTGGTTGCCGTCGGAACCGCGTGCCCGGATGATCACTCGGTCTCAGCAACAGTATCCTGTCTCGGGACACTCGATATCGAGGATGCCAGGCCGGGCGAGGAGCCGCCCCTGGTAGTCAAGGATAAACGCCTGTCGAAGATAAAGGGCAATGGCACCGACAACGTCAAGATGACGCTGACCTGGAAGGCCGATCCGGCAACAGGATCATTCACCAAGCCTGAGGTCAGTCGACTGAAGTGCACTGTGCTGGTCAACGACGTATTGATCAACTAAACAACGCGAAGTTCTATTACATACCAGGTAGAACATTCCTTCCGAGTCGCTTTGTTTGAGCATGGCAACCTACGTTGAAGCCGCTGTATTCGTCTACACCGAGGACAGCAGGGACCTGGTAGACCAGGTCGTTGACAACCCTTTTGGTGTCAAGGTAACAGCGGTCGAATTCGTCACCCTGCAGGAACAGCCTGCAGCTGTGCTCGAAAGCACCGCGCATGTCGTCGTCGCTGCACGCGTGCAGGTCATCAAGGACCTGCTGCTCCACACCCGGGAATATGACTTCAGCCTCGGCATCATTCCGCTCTCCATGCAGCGCGAGCTGCCGCGCAGTTATAACCTGCCGACGCGCAAGGATGATGCCATCGAGCTGGCCTTGCGTGATGATGCACCTGTCGTCGACCTGATTACCTGCAATGACCAGCTCATGCTGTACAAGGCAACCATAGGCAGATTGCCGCTGCTTGACGCGCCTATCGGTTCAAGCCGGCTGGGCATGTTGTGGCATGGTCTCAAGCGATTCGCCGGCCTGCGCCTGCTCACTTTCGATATTGCCCTGAGCAACAAGCAGAATATCCGCACGGCAGCGTGCGGCTGCATGATCGTGCAACATCATCGCGGCAATGTCGCATCAAAACATGTCAGCTACGAGAGTTCTATCAGCGATGGCATGGTGTCGCTGATCATCAGTGCACCATCTTCCCTGCTGGAATACGGCAAGTTCCTCTTCCAGTCGCTGAACAGGTCGAGCAGGCGCAATAAGCTGCCCAAGACACTAGGTTTGATCAAGTGCCGGGGGATTGAAATCAAGCCTGAAACGGAACTCGAGGTCACCCTCGATGGCGGTGCAACGACCCAGACGCCGGTAGTATGTAAAACGCTGGAACAATCCGTGCGCATCAATGTCGGTGACGACCTGCGTGAAGAGATCAGGAACGCGCAGCCGGCCAAGGAAACGGTCAACGTCAAGAACCTGCCGCGCGGCAAGGAAGAAGTGCAGAAGGCGACGAAGAAGGCCATACCGTTCTTTGCCTATGCGTCGGAAGAACGTTTCCGTGACCTGTTTCTGGCCTTGCGCGATGACGCACGTACCGACTCGATCTATATCGTGCTGATGGTGCTCAGCACCATGCTCGCGACGGTCGGACTGTTTCAGAATTCGTCGGCCGTGGTGATCGGTGCCATGCTGCTCGCGCCACTGATGACCCCGATTATTTCGCTCTCCATGGGACTGCTTCGTCAGGACGACGGACTAACGACCCGGTCGATGATCAAGATTGTTATTGGTGTGGTGGTGGCCCTGTTATCTGCCATCCTGATCACACAGGCATTCACGCATAAAATCATTACCGAAGAAATGCAGGCCAGGCTCAATCCCACACTGCTGGATCTTGCCGTAGCCATTATCGCGGGTGTTGCGGGTGCCTACACCAAGGCATACAAGGAGATTTTGCAGAGCCTGGCGGGTGTTGCCATCGCCGTTGCCCTGGTCCCCCCACTGGCCGTGGCGGGCATCGGTGCAGGACGCCTGGACTGGGATTTCTTCTCCCAGGCCTTCCTGCTGTTCTCGACCAACCTGGTCGGCATCATCCTGGCAGCAACCTTTACTTTCAGGGTGCTGGGCTATTCGTCCGCCGTGTACGGCAGGCATGGGATCCGCATCGTTACCCTGGCACTGATACTAATAGCGATTCCACTTTATCTTTCCTACGATCGCATCGTCGACAAGGTGACGCTGGAAAAAAGCTGGCAGCACGAGCGCTTCCTGGTCAATGACAAGTACCTGATCGTACGTAACGCAAGGCTTAACCAGTACAAGGGCAAGGATGTCATGACCATGGAATTACTCGCCCGTGAGCCACTGACGCGAGATGACCTGAACAAGTTTCGCGAAAAGATCCAGACCCATTTCGAACGCAAGCTGATCATACGTGCCGATGTCAATTACATACCCTGACGTCAACAGCATGAGACGCGTCCTTTCCGGCGGTATGCTGATTGTCATTCTGCTGATGTTGCCCGCTTGTGAAGAAATTTCCGCTATTCAGCCGAGCGGCAAGCAAATCACCATCGGAATTATCGGTCCGATGACGGGCGAAGATCGTGCCAAGGGTGAAGACGGTCTCCGGGGTATCAAGGCCGCCAGGCACCTGATGCCCTATCTCGACAATGGCGACGCCCTGGAGCTGGTAGTGGAGGATGACCATAACGACTCGCAGGAAACGACCAGGCTGATTCGTTGGATGGCTGAAGAAAAGCAGGTCGCGGCGATATTGCTGCTGTCATCGAGTGCGCAAGCATTGAAGGCAGGTGCAATTGCGGATGCCTATAAACTGCCCGTGCTGACCCTGCCGGCGACCCATACCGATGTCGTCAAGGATCGTGAATACATCAGTCAGCTCGCCTTTGATAACTATTTCCAGGGCCGCGTGGCAGCGATGTTTCTGCGTGATGACCTGCTGCTCGATCGGGTGGCCATTGTTTCAAACGTCACCAGTTTCAATTCCACCCAGCTGGCAGAGGAATTTATACGCAAGTTCACCGCCAGTGGTGGACAGGTGACTGACAGCTTTATCCTCGACCAGATTGCGGATGATTATGTCGCCGCGATGCGCCAGGCCCAGGCGAAGGGTGCAGAAGCGCTCTATCTGCCAGTAGGCGCAGGTAACGTGCTCGACTTGGTCGAGGCAGCCAGGGAGTCCGGCTGGGACCCGGTTATTCTTGGCAGCGACGGGCTGCTGGCAACGGTACTGACCCAGTACGCCGACCAGGGCAAAATGCTGGAAGGCATCTACGCGACCGATTTTTTCAGCCACTACATGCCGAGGACCGATTTCGGCGAGAGGGTCGGCAAGGCTTATGATCAATTGTTTGATGTGGCCTCCAACACCTATACCGGACTCGGGTCGGAAGGCTACATGGTGCTTGCCAGTGCCATGAACCGCTGTGAAGACAAGACCGACCGGGATTGCATTAATCGGATGGTAAGGGACAGCAGGAACCTCGAAGGGGTAATAGGATATATATCCATATCCGAAGATGGCAGAGGCATGCGACCGATTGTGGTGAACGCGATACGCAACGGGCAGATGGAATATATCGTCAAGGTTTACTAACTGGCTGTAATACAAGAGAAAACTATACATTTACTTTTATGCAACAGAAATAACCACATAAGCGAAATTGTGGTAGACTTAATGAGCCAATGGACAATTTCTAATATTCAATACCGAACTAAAAAGGGGTTCTTTATGAAACAATCAAAAACTGCAATGGCGATTGCAATGGGACTTTTCATCTCAACAATCGCACCGGCCCAGGCTGACGAAATGGTCAACAACTACGTGAGAAGCAGTGACGGTACTGTCGTTCGCGACGGCTCCGGTGATTGCGTAAGGACTATCGACATGACTGACGTACTGCTTGAAGAATGCGGTTATGCTCAGAAAATCGTTGTTGAAAAGACACCTGAAGCAACAACTGTAAAAGTAGTTGAAAAAGAAGTCGTCCTGCAGAAAGTTGTCATTCCAAACCTGCAGTTTGCGTTTGATAGCGCAGAACTGACCGGTGACAGCAAGGCCATCCTCGACAAGGCCGTAACTGACCTGACTCCCTACAAGGAATCATTCCGTGCCCAGACCAGCCACGCTGACATCAAGGGTTACACGGATACATCCGGCCCGGAAGACTACAACCTGAAACTGTCTGAGCGTCGTGCCAACTCCGTTGCCGACTACCTGGCAGCAGAACTCGGCGCAGATCGTTCAAGAATGATGGTTACCGGCATGGGTGAAGCAGATCCTGTCGCTGACAACAACACTCGCGAAGGTCGTATCCTCAACCGTCGCGTAGAAGTGAACATCATCAAGAAATAAATGTAAGTTGCGTTTCAACGCAAGGCGGTTCGGAGAAATCTGAACCGCCTTTTTTTATTCTCACCCTGAACAAGAGCAGCAGGGACGACTCCACTATCACATCGGGAAGGATGACATGAGCTATAGTGCAGAAGAACTGGCCGAGTTAAAGCTGCAGCGGCGTATTATTGACACGGTTATTCGTATCGGCATCCTGCTGGTGCTGGTTGTCTGGTGTTACGACATACTCAAGCCTTTCATTTACCCGATCCTGTGGGGCAGTATCATTGCTGTGGCCACACATGGCAGTTATCTCAAGCTGACAGCCTGGATGGGCGGCAGGCGTAACTGGGCGGCAGCTAGCCTCACCGTACTGATGCTGGTGGTATTGATAGCGCCCGTCGCAGTACTGGCTGAAAGCATGGTCTCGGGTGTTCAGTTGCTGTCTGATGGCATCAAGGCCGGGACGCTCAAGATACCGCCGCCTCCAGAATACATCGCAAGCTGGCCGGTGATCGGCAACAACCTTGATGCGATATGGCAACGCGCATCTGAGAATATAACCAACGTCATCAAGCAGTTCGCGCCACAGATCAAACAACTGGGCAGTTGGCTACTGTCTGCAGCTGCCGGGGCTGGTTTCGGTGTACTGCAGTTCATTATTTCGATCATTATCGCAGGCGTGCTGCTGGCCTATTCGAGTGGATCCAGCGATGCGTTGAAATCGTTCGCTACGCGTCTTGCTGGCGACAAGGGTGTTGAGTTTGTCGGCATCGCCGGCAAGACTGTCAACGGTGTGACACGGGGCATACTGGGTGTTGCCCTGATCCAGTCCATACTCGCGGGTGTCAGCTTTCTCATCGTTGATATCCCCGCTGCTGGTCTGTGGGCATTCATAGCCCTGATTTTTGCCGTGATTCAGGTTGGCATACTTCCCATCACCATTCCGGCTGTCGCCTATGTCTTTTCGGTGTCGGATCCGGTAACGGCGATTCTGTTCACTATATGGATGATTGTTATTTCGGTCATAGACAATGTGATCAAGCCCCTGTTGATGGGCAAGGGTGCTGCGGTACCGATCCCGATCATCTTCCTCGGTGCCATCGGTGGATTTATTGCGGCCGGTATTATCGGCCTGTTTATCGGCGCGATAGTGCTCTCCATTGGCTACACCTTGTACCTTTCCTGGCTCGACGAAATCGAGCCCGAAAACGATACGGTCACGGTGTCATCCGGCACCGATAACACCTGACTGCACATGGCAGGAGAAGTTTGATGGGTACGCTGCTACGCATAGTTCTGAAGACCATTGCCGGAGTGCTGATGCTGCTGGTTACCACGGTGCTGGTGCTCACGTTTATCGGCGTAACGGTAGACCTTAGTTACCTGCGCGGTGGCGTGGAAGCCTCGGCCAGCAAGGCGCTGGACAGGGAGGTGGTGATTGCCGGTCCCGTGGAACTCGAATTTTCCAACTGGCCGGCGCTCGAGGTCAACGATGTCAGCATTGCCAACGTGGCCGGTGCACCACAGGATAAGTTTCTCGTTGCCGGACTGGCGCGTCTGCAAATCGGCATCTTCCCGCTGCTGAGAGGTGATATCGATATCGCCGACATCACGGCTGAAGACGTCAGTCTAAATCTGTTCAGCGATGTGCAAGGCAAACCGAACTGGGTGTTCGGAGGCCAGGCAAAGGCAACTGAAAAGGAGCCCGGGCCGACCAGGGCAGGGGATGATGACGTTGATTCACAACCGGCAGGCAAGGGCGATGACAAACTGATCACCTTTGCCGGCCTGGACAACCTGTCACTGAAGAACATCTCGGTCAATTACCATGACGCCGCCCTGGGCAAGGACCTCACCTTCGAGCTGGACACCATGGTCGGCAAGGCACCGGAAGGCGCGCCCATGATGCTGGACTTCAAGGGCCAGGTGCAGGACAAGACCTATGACCTGGCATTGCAGGGCGGTCCCGTTTCCGAACTGCTGGCACGCCAGCAGCCATGGGACTTCAGTCTGAAAGGCGAGGTCGTTGACCGGCAGATAGGTGCCAGGGGCGATATGCAGCTACGTGGCCATACGCCGGAAATCAATCTCGAGTTCGGTATCCGCGATGTCGACGTCGGTGCAATCCTTGCTGCACTTGGACTGGTCGAGGGCATGCAGGCGTCACTGGGCGATGTCGGCTTCAGGGTCTCCATCAACGGCGACAGTCTGCAGGAAGTGCTACAGCAGTCCACCATGGCTTTCGCCGTGCGCGGCGGCAGCTGGAAAGTGCATGTACCGAACACCGAGGCGTACATCGACATCAACGACCTGCACGGTGACATCCTGGTTGAGAAGGGCAACGCGGTCACCATGAAGTTGGACGGTGTGATAGACAGGACACCCGTCAAGCTGCTGATCTCCGGTGCGCCACTGGTCGAGTACGTGACCAACCAGGACGAGATACCGCTGACCATCGACGCGGCCTTTGCAAAATCTCAATTCAGTTTTGCGAGCACTGTGAAACTGCCGATTTCGGAACGCGATGTATCACTATCCCTTAAAGTATCCAGCGAGCGTATCGACCATCTCAATGAACTGCTGCGTCTCGAATTGCCGCCAATCGGACCGGTCACATTCGAATCCAGGCTCGATATCACCAAGCAACTATTTGACCTCTCCACGCTCGACGTGCAGGTCGGTGACAGCAAGCTGGATGGCAGCCTCAGGCTCGACATGACGCCAGCCAAACCGAAACTCGATATTGCAATGGTATCGAAGCGCATACAGATCGATGATTTCGATACCGGGAAAACTGATGAGACAGGAGAGCCTCCTGTTGACGGGGAAGATGATGCAGCGTCCGCTGAAAGCGAAAAGCCGGAAGAAGCCGAAGCCTCTGCAGAAGAACCTGTCGGCGAACGCAGACAGCTGCTGTCCTACGAAGTACTGAATGCCTTTGATGCCGATGTAAAAATCGAGGCACAGGAAGTAATGTCTGGAGCAGACAGGCTCGGCTCCGGACTCATGAATATCAACCTGAAGGATGCCCGCCTGGCCGTTGAGCCCCTCAATGTCAGTCTGCCAGGCGGCAGTATCAAGGTGAACATGGATTACACCCCGTCGCCCACGGATGTGACGTTCAATGTCAATGCGGACATCGACGAGTTCGATGTCGGCGTGCTGGTGCGCCGCCGGAAACCGGAGTCCGATATGGGCGGGCGTTTCTTTCTCAAGGCGGGTATTCATTCAAGGGCTGCAGACCTCGCTTCCGTTATGGAAAATGCAGAAGGTACCTTCGACTTTGCCCTGGTGCCGAAAAACTTTTCAGCCGGTATCGTTGATCTCTGGGCGGTTAACCTGCTGGCGGCGATCATGGATAAATCAACAGAGAAGGACGACTCCGAAATCAATTGCGTCATCGTCCGCACCGGCATGAAAGACGGTCTGATGGAGGAGAAGGCCATCTACCTGGATACGTCAAACATGTATGTCGTCGGCAAGTCCATGGTGAATTTCAAAACGCGTGAGCTTGAAATCAAGATGGCGCCCAAGGCCAAGCGGCCCGAGTTCTTCAGCGTTGCGATACCCATACAGGTCAAAGGCAGCTTCGATGATTTCGGTCTCAAGATCGGTGTGGTGCGCATGACCGGCCAGGTGATCTCTTTCATCACCAGCCCCATCCACGTACCGATCAGGCGCGTTTTCACCGATGCGAAACCCGAAGATGGTGTTGATGCCTGCAAGGCTGCCTGGTTCAAGGCCCGTGAAGACGGGGCCGGTAATAATACTGAGCAGGGAGACAAGCCTGCCGGCTAATCAGACAGCACAAGTAAACTTCATTTGGATGCAGGAGCAAGCACAGAGCAATGAGTTCAGAGCAGGATCCCGATAAAGAAAACGCCAGCCAGGAAAGCCCGGCTGCAGAGACAGCCCCAGCGGCAGACAAGCGCGATCCGGTACATCGCTTTACCATGATCGTGCTCGCCGTGGCAGCATTCATATTCATCTGGTACCTCGTCGCCGATCGACATGCACCGTGGACCGACCAGGCGCGGATCAAGGCTTTCGTGGTACCGGTAATGCCGGAGATATCGGGACGGGTGATCAAGGTCAATGTCACCCAGGACCAGCTGGTCGACGCCGGTGAAGTCATGATCGAGATCGACCCGGCCGACTACGAGCTGGCGGTGGAGCAGGCCGAGTCGTCACTGGCCCTGGCCGGGCAGGATATCGGTGCCAGTACCGCAACGGTCGTGACGGCAGAAACCAAGCTGGCCGAAGCAATGGTCAACCTTGACTACGTGCAGAAGAAAAGCAGCCGCACCTACGAACTGGAGAAGAAAGGCATCAAGTCCAAGGCAGATGGCGATCGTGCTCGTGCACAGGTCGACCAGGCCCGGGTGCAGGTGGAAAGTGCCAGGTCTGAGCTGGAAAAGGCAAAACAGCAGCTGGGTGCCGAAGGCGAGGACAATCCGAAAATACAATCTGCCCGTGCTGCATTGCGTGAAGCAAAACTCAACCTGGCCCGGACGAAAATCGTCTCACCATCGAAGGGTGGCATCACCAACCTGCAGGTCGACGAAGGACATTTTGCCAGTCCCGGTGTGCCGCTCATGACCTACGTCAGTGTCAACGATGTCTGGATACAGGCCAACCTGCGCGAGAACAGCATCGCCAACATCAAGCCGGGCAACCGGGTCGACATCGTACTGGATGCGGCGCCCGGCAGGGTATTCAAGGGGTCGGTAGGCAGCGTTGGTTTTGCGGTTGATCATACCCGTGGCAGTGCCGTGGGTGACCTGGCCAGTGTCGAGGGCAACAGCGGCTGGCTGCGGGACGCACAGCGGTTTCCCGTGGTGATACA
Organism: Arenicellales bacterium; assembly: GCA_029287965.1. Classification (GTDB taxonomy): domain Bacteria; phylum Pseudomonadota; class Gammaproteobacteria; order BMS3Bbin11; family BMS3Bbin11; genus JARFQC01. The sequence goes on along the minus strand of JARFQC010000173.1, from coordinate 142 downwards.
TTTTGACGATACCAACTCGTACGGTTACCGGCGTCTCGGCGGCCAGGCCGATGTCCAGATTTATACCAGCGGTAACATCTTCGTTAATGCACTGGGATGGTTGTGGATCAGGCTGCTGAGCATCCTGTCATATGTCTATTAA
>JARFQC010000163.1 GCA_029287965.1 Arenicellales bacterium | reverse complement strand
GTTATGTTCCGCACCGGGCAGTACAATGTCGCTGCGCAACGAGCCACTAACACCCCCCAGTGACATCAAGGTATCAGAATACTCAACCACTTCAACTGGTCATTCCATCTGGTCGGCTTGGCGCTGTGTCTCGTACTAGTTGATACGGTGTCGCCTCGTATTCGATAAGGACGAAGTCAAAAAACAAGCTGCATCAATAGCCTCCATATTTGGGGGCTTTTTATAGTTTACCAAGACGTCCGTTGCTGGCCGTTCATAGATACCAAAGAGTCACCATAGGGATCATAATGAATCAAGAAATCAACCTGAAACTATTTAGCATAGCTAAGCGAGTGAGGCTGCTTGACTATCACCAATGAGTATTCATGATTCCCCCGCAAGCTTTTTCCATACATAGCCAAGATCTTCAGCACCGAAATCAGAGGGCATCAGCTTGCTTTCTATCTCATGAAAATGAGGATTGCCGATCTTCGCGATTGCATGATTGAAAACATAGTTGCCTTCAAAACCCATCCTTAAATCTGAAATTACCAAATAATCATCGACTACTATGCTCTTAATAAACCCCTGTGCAAACCAGTCTAAACGTTTCGCGGACCAGATATCTTCGGCTTGCGAATATAGATGTTTATTAATCGAGTAAGAAGTAAATTCGATTCGCTGACCTGGATGCAGCAGTGAATAATAACCCTCCAGGTAGTCATCTTGCTGGAGTAGTACCAAACGCCATAATAGGGAATTAAACGGTGTGGGAGTACTAAACATTGCAATCACTTCTTTACCATTGTCCAGTGATGCTAATGTTTTGTTTTCAATATAGAGCTTGGCTGACCATGTCCATGCCAGGTAACTTGTACTCATAACAATACCGACTGCCAGGGTCCTGGTTGCCGAGGTTTTATCTGGCTTGACAAGAATGGCAATCACGCCAATTAACAATGGGAGGGTGAATAGCGGGTCAATAATGAATATTGTGCTCCACATGACAGGAGGCGATGTCAGTGGCCAGAATAATTGAGTGCCATAGGCAGTGTGTGCATCCAGTAGTGGGTGTGTGACAAGTGCCAGTGTAATTGCAAGCAGCCATCGCATGGGCGCAGCACGAACTGGTTCGTATAGCTTCCTAAGTATGGCCCACAGTAATAGCGAGAAAGGAAATAACACAAACAGAGAATGGCTGAATCCTCTGTGGAATGTGTAATTGGACACAGCATCACCATAATCGATGAACACATCCAGATCTGGTGTCGTACCCAGCACTGCGCCAATTAAAACTGCTTTGCGTCTATGTTGTGCGGGCACAGAGGCAGCCGCTACAGCCGCACCTAGAGCGATTTGCGTTACGGAGTCCACAACCTATTCCATATTTATGTATTAAATATTAAGCAAATAAAGATGAGAATTAATCACCATATTTTCGCAAGCTATCTATTAGCTAGTAGACTGCATTTTAAAGTCTTCTATAAATTAGAAAAGCAAGGATCTTAAAGCTAAAAAGGATGAAAAGGGGTGCGGTTTCAACTGATCCTCACAGAGCTACTTATGGGTAGATTTTTGCTTTGCAGTATTGGAAATAATGCTAACAACTGTAGACCCCAGGCATCGTTACACCACCTGATGAAATATAAACTTCGACTTCACCTGCAAGGTGAAGTCAGAGCTTCTACATTTTTCGTCTGCAACCATTCCCCGATCGGGGAACTGTCAGCCACCAAACAGTGCAGCTACTTCGCCACCTTTACGACGGCGTACCGGTTTGGCCTGGTTGGTATTGCCGGATTGAGGTTTCTTGCGGCGCTGCGAATGTGAGCTGGCTGGTTTACTGCTGTTGTCCCGTTTACTCTTGTCTTGAGAACCATTTGCCGACCGATTGTTGCGTGCAGCACGTCGATCGTTGCCGTTATTAGAGCCACGTGACTGACGTGGCTGGCGTCTCTTTTGTCCGGCGGTTTTTTCCCGAGCAACAGGTTTAACGTCAATGTCTTCCCTGGCGGCTGTCTCGAAGCCCTCTACATGTTCGCGGGGTATCTTGCTGCCGAGCAGTTTTTCAATGTCTTTCAGGTTGCCGTTCTCATCCGGTGAAACCAGGGATACGGCTTCGCCTTCCATGCCGGCCCGACCGGTACGTCCGATACGATGTACATAGTCTTCCGGTACGTTGGGTAGTTCAAAGTTCACGACGTGTGGTAACTGCTCGATATCAAGGCCTCGTGCAGCGATGTCAGTGGCGACCAGCACCCGTACCTTGCCTGACTTGAATTCGGCCAGTGCCCGGGTGCGTGCTCCCTGGCTCTTGTTGCCGTGTATTGCTGCACTGGTCAGTCCGTCGCGTTCCAGTTGCTGGGCGAGCCGGTTGGCGCCATGTTTGGTGCGCGTGAAGACCAGTACCTGGCGCCAGTTGTTGGATCCGATCATCCACGAGAGCAGGGCGCGCTTGCTGCTTTTAGCGATGGGCAGTACACGCTGCGAGATGCGTTCTGCCGTTGTATTGCGCGGTGCCACGTCGATGTTTTCAGGTGAGTGCAGCAATCCCTTGGAGAGCTGACGAATCTCGTTCGAGAAGGTGGCCGAGAAAAGCAGGGTCTGGCGCTTCTCAGGTACGAGCTTAATGATCCTGCGAATGTCATGTATGAAGCCCATGTCCAGCATGCGGTCTGCTTCATCCAGGACGAGTATCTCGATTTTAGACAGGTCAATGGTTCCCTGTGATACATGATCAAGCAGGCGACCGGGTGTAGCGATGATGATATCAACGCCTTCCTTCAAACGGTTGATTTGCGGGCCGATCTTAACGCCGCCAAAAATGACCGTGCTGCGTAGCGGCAAATGCCGTCCATAGTCGTTAACGCTTTCGCCTATCTGGGCAGCGAGCTCTCTTGTCGGTGTCACGATGAGCGCACGCACATGCTTATGCTTGCGATCATGCGGGTGCCGGTTGAGTTTATGCAGCAACGGCAGGGTGAAACCTGCTGTCTTGCCGGTGCCGGTTTGTGCGCCTGCGAGCAGGTCGCGACCGCTCAGAACGACGGGTATGGCTTTTGCCTGTATGGGTGTGGGTTGTGTATAGCCTTGTTCTTTAATGGCACGCAATAGTGCGGCGTTAAGGCCGAGTGATTCAAAATTCATATTAGGTTTACTCTGTTATGTGACTGCATGCATTACGCATGTGCCGGGTAAGTGCCGGCAGTATCACAACGGAGCAATCAACACGACGGGTGTCGGTGAGCCCGGGTAGTGCCGGAATCAGGCGCTGTAAAAAGCGCGTATCGTTAAAAAAGAAATGTGTGTCAGACAGGGCGAAACAGGAGGTAAAGCGGAGACAGAACTACTTGCGGGGCACTGTGTGGAAAACGCATTCCGGGGCGAATAGTACACGAAACACGTTAACAACGCCATGAGCAGCCTTTATATATCGATCTCGACTTCTTCCTTCTCAGTTGAATACTTTGATTTCAGTGCGTCCAGTTTTTTTCTACGACCGACCAGCATGATACCGACGAGGACGGATACCAGGGATGCGGGAACGAATTCGAAGACTTCGCGCAGTATCCTGCTTAAACCTATCCATGATGATGGGTACTGAACCCAGTAACGAACACTCTCCGGCATGATCGACATCAGCGGCAGGGGTTTCCATACCGCATACTGAAGATACTGGGATATCTGCCATACAAGGATGCCCACACCCAGCAGCAATGCAGCGATGCCTGCATAAACGATAAGCGTCCTGACACTGTATTCCAGGTAGGCTTTGAATTGTTCCATATGGGGTATCCGATAGTGATTGTATGACAGGGTCAAGCGATTGGCGGCCGCTGTCAAGCGTATGCCTGGCAGGCAATCTATAGTTTGAACCTCGGGTGGCCTGCCAGATGGCTGCCCGGCACCCTTTTTAGACCCCGCACGGTTCGCCCTGCGGGGATTTTTTTTGCAGCCGCGCACGCACTGTCTCTTCCAGGTCGAGTTCTTCCAGGTGTGTACTCATGACACTCAATGTCTGTTCAATTTCCGGCAGAATGACATTTTCCAGTGCTCTTGCCCGCCTCTCGGTCACGCGGTACTCCTGCAGCAACCTGTGAAGGTTGCCTGAGATCCCTGCCAGCAACGCGCTTTGTGAAACGATATCAAGAAATGTGCGACGACACGCTTCGGCTTCGGTGCTGGCATTACAGGCCGCATCCCTGGCGTCTTCCTCGGTGATTCCATATTTGAGTTCAGTTACCTTCAGGCTAACGCCCATGAAGTTGCTGCTGCGAACAGACAGTTTCGTATCCGTTAGTGTGAGAGGGGGGTAGACGGTTGCTCCCTGTAGGCCATGCCGGCCTACGGTAGCAGTGAGCCGCCTGTTTGCATCATGACCAAGAACTTCAAGCTGCACTGACAGGCGCTCGTACATGTCCAGTTGACGAAGTATTTCAGCGGCGAGCAGCAGTCGCTTTTCGTCGAGAAATTCGTAGGCCTCGTTAACGACAGTACGTTCTTCGTTTAACTCCAGCAGTGCAGCACGGGTTGGTATGATGTCGCGGCCATTCATGCTTATTTATTCCTGTCCACGCTAATGTATTGCTTGATCTGGGCATCACTGAGTCGTGTCAGCTCCGAATCGGGCAGTTCACGCAGCAGCTGCCAGCCGACTTCCATGCTTTGTTCGAGCGTGCGGGCGGATGACTGCTGGACCAGTTCCTGTTCGAAGCGGTCGCCAAATTCGAGGTAGGTCTGATCGGTCTTCGACAATCCCTCCCGGCCGACCACGCTGGCCAGTACGCGCAGGTGCCTGGCCTGGGCATAGGCCGCATACAGCTGGTTGGCGAGGTCAGGGTGGTCTTCATGGGTGTAACCGGCTCCGGTGCCGTCTTTCATCAGGCGTGACAGGGATGGCAGCACCTTGATGGGCGGATAGATATCGGCCCGGTCCAGTTCACGGTCGAGTACGATCTGACCTTCGGTGATATAACCGGTCAGATCCGGTATGGGATGCGTGATGTCATCGGAGGGCATGGTCAGGATGGGCACCTGGGTCAGCGATCCCTCTGTGTCGCTGAGGCTGCCGGCGCGCTCGTAGAGGGTGGCAAGATCCGAATACATGAAGCCGGGAAAGCCCTTGCGGCTGGGAATCTCTCCGTGACTTGCAGATACTTCGCGCAGGGCTTCGCAGTAGTTCGTCATATCCGTCATGATGATCAGTACATGCTTGCCTTCCGTGAAGGCCAGGTACTCGGCTACCGTGAGAGCATAACGGGGGCATAACAGGCGCTGGGTACTGGAATCAGAGGCAAGATTGAGGAACAGGACAGTGTGTTCCAACGCACCGCTATCCTGCATGGCGCGGCGAAACCGTTCAGCACTTTCAAACGGGACGCCGATGGCAGCGAACACCAGGACAAACTCTTCTTCACCGTCTCCCCGCAGGCGGGCCTGCCGGGCAATCTGGATGGCCAGTTCATCGTGCGGTAAGCCTGCACCTGAGAATATGGGCAGTTTCTGGCCGCGTACCAGGCTATTCATCAGGTCGATGGTAGTGATACCGGTCTCGATAAAATCGGTCGGCATGGTTCTGGCTGCCGGATTGATGGACAAGCCGTCGATGCGCAGGTGTTGTGATGCGGAGACGGGAGGACCGCCATCGATGACTCTGCCGACCCCATCAAAAACGCGGCCGAGGACATCCGGCCCTACGGCGAACTCCAGCGGTTTGCCGAGAAAGCGGACTGTAGTCTCTTCCAGTGACAGGCCTGCTGTCGATTCGAGGACTTCGACGGTTATGTGCTCATTGTCCAGCGCAGTAATGCGACCCAACCGGGTATGACCCGTGTTGTCATCGACGGCTACAGCTTCGTTCAATCCGACGTTGACGGTGCGCTTGAGGAACAGCAATGGTCCTTCGATGCGTGTTGCCGTGGCACTTGCGTAGATATCAGCCCGCACTGCCGTCTACTCCCCTGGTGACTAATCCAAGCTCGGCATCCAGACTGTTTTGCAGCAGCTGGAATCGGTCTAGCTCATTCTCTGATATACCTTCATTCATCCGGTGCAGCCGGCGCATGACTTTCATGTCCGTAATCCTGTCCACATCAACGCCCGCTGCAATGGCTGCCTCGGTCTGTTCAATGAAATGCGTGATGATCTGCATCATGGCGATCTGTCTTTCCGGAGAGCAGAAGCGGTCATTCTCTGAATAGGCAGACTGGCGCAGGAAGGCGTCGTTGATCAGCTCGGCGCACATCAGCACATGTCTTTGCCTGGGAGGCAGGGCATCCTTGCCAACGATTCTCGCCATGCGTTCGAGGCGTGCCTGTTCTTCCAGCAGAGTCAGAAAGCGCCTGCGTTGCTCGGCCCACTGCGGGTGGCCCTGCTGCTTCCAGTAGTCCTGCAGGATTTCGATGTCCTGCGTGTAGGAGATCAGCGGATTGATGGCCGGGTAGAAGCGCGCATGAGCACGCTCCGGATCGAGAGCCCAGAAGCTGCGAACATATCGCTTGGTATGTGTCGTTACCGGTTCGGAAAAGTCGGCTGACGGCGGACTGACTGCACCAATAATGCTCAGGGAGCCCAACCTGCCGTCCAGCGTACGCACATGTGCGGCACGCTCGTAAAAGTCAGCCAGGCGGCTGCTGATATAGGCAGGATAGCCTGCTTCGCTGGGCAGTTCGCCCAGGCGTCCGGATATTTCCCGCAGCGATTCCGCCCAACGGCTGGTTGAGTCGGCCATCAATGCCACCCGCATGCCCTGGTCGCGGAAGTATTCACCCACGGTGACCGCAGTGTAGATACTGGCTTCCCGGGCGGCCACCGGCATGTTCGACGTATTCGCGATAATGACTGTTCGTTCCATCAGGGGACGGCCGGTAAGCGGATCGTCGAGGGTAGGAAATTCATGCAGTACACCGGCCATCTCGTTGCCGCGCTCACCGCAGCCTACGTAGATGATGATATCCGCGTCGCACCACTTTGCCAGCGTCTCCTGCAGGACTGTTTTACCCGTACCGAAACCGCCGGGCATGGCAGCGCGACCGCCACAGGAGAGCGGGAAGATGCTGTCCAGGACCCGCTGGCCGGTCAGCATCGGTCCTTCTGGCGGGATGCGCTCCCTGACCGGCCGGGGACGGCGTACCGGCCACTGCTGGCCCAGGGAGATGTTTCGCGTGATGTCGTCATCACCGGCAATCTCACAGATAATTTCATCTTCCGTGTACTCACCTGTTTCCACCACAGATATCACCTGGCCCTGGCAGTCCGGCGGGGTCTGGCATAACAGGCTGCGTGCATCTTTCAGGTCGACGTGCCCGATAACATGACCGGCTGATACCTGCTGGCCGGGTTCCACGTCCGGGATGAATGGAAAGCGCTTGTTGCTGACCGGGGTTTCGTAGCCCTGGCGGATGTGTCTATCCTGTGTACTCAGTGGTCGCAGCAAGCCGTCGTATATGTTGCCGAGCAGACCCGGACCGAGACGCACGGACAGCTCATTGCCGGTGCCGGCCACCGGGTCACCGGGTTTGAGGCCGCTGGTGTCTTCGTATACCTGCACCGTGATACTGCTGGCATCAATGCGTATGACTTCACCAAGCAGGCGGTTTTCACCGACCAGTACCGATTCACTGATACGAAATCCGGAGTCCGTCGCTGCGCGCAGGACGGGTCCGCTGATCCAGGAGATGCGCGCGTCAGCCATGGTCAGCTTCATCCAGGTCATGCACTGCGGCAAGTATGGATGCCTCAATGCGCGGGCGATCATGCATCAGCCCCTCGATAGTGCCATCTACGCAGGCTCCTTCGGTACAGATACGCAGGCCGGCCGGGACGTGATCTGTTGCTTCAAGTTCGGGTGAATGGCCAAGGCGTTCAAAAACCTTCAGCTGCAGTGCCGCTGCCTCTTCATCCGTCAGGTCGACGGGATGTTCGATTCGCCACTGGTCCGAGACCAGCATAGACAGCGCGGCATCCAGCAGGGATTCTATCCATTGCCTGCGGGTCTCAAGGTTATCCCATTCGGATTGCAGTGAATCCTTCAGTTGTTTCCATGCCGCCTGGAGCAGGGCTTCGTCCAGTTCCTGGCGTGCCAGACGCTTGCGGGTCTGAAGGCGGGCCTGCGTGGATGTCAGCTGCTGGTGTGAGGACTCACGCGTTTGCTCGATATCGTCATGCAGCCGCTGACGCGCATTGCTGTGCGCAGTGGCAATCAGTTTTTCGGCGCTGTCCCGGGCAGTCTTGCTCAGCTTGCTGCACTGGGCGTCACGATGCTGCTCGACCACGTTGAGCAGATGCTGTACCTGGGCATCGACAATGCTTTTCGGTTCACTCATTCCTGTACACCCAGTTGTGTGCGTATACGTGTCGAGAGTTCCAGCATGTCATTGCCGCCGAGTACATCCGGAACTATAACGATCGCCGGATCCAGGTTGGCCAGGAAGCGATCCAGTTCCAGTGGTGGCATGTCACGTGCCACGGCCGAACTGAGCAGCACCAGGCTCGTCTGTTGCATCGCCCACTGCAGGGCACCGCGATAGTCGCCTTGTTCAGGAATGCGCACACGCAGGCCTGCCAGCCGGAAGCCAGCGGCGCTCACCTCGTCGCCTATGTATACGGGTGTGCTCATGGATGGGGGCCTGTCTGCATGCGTCTACATGATCCTGTTCAGGATCAGGATGGAAATGATCAGGCCGTATATCGCGATACCCTCGGCAAGTCCGACCAGGATCAGGGTGCGGCCAAGCAGCTCCGGCTTTTCAGCCAGGGCGCCGATGGCTGCACTGCCGACACTTGCAACGGCAATGCCGGCACCCAGTGAAGACAGCCCTGCTGCAAGCGCTGCGGCAAGAAAGCCCCATTGCACGGCGCCTTCAGGCAGCGCCGGGGCGGCAGATGATGCCTCGGCAGCGAGCGCCGGGGACCACCACAGGATGAGGGTAGCGATTACGCTGATCAGGGCTGTCCCGGCCAGCAGGTAGGTCACGGCTTTAACTCTGTTGCTCACGATGTTCTCCTTTCTTTGCCATGTTTAGTGTCAACGGCTTCCATATCATTCTGCATTCCCTTCAACAGAAGCCCGGGTTTGTGCCTTTAAATCGGGTGCGGCGAGCGGGTGGAACATGCGCCCGGTACCGCGTAGAAAACGGATGAAGAATTCGAACAGAACCAGCCGCGTCGTTTGTATCGTGACGACGAGGCCTTCCAGCAAAATGATAATGATGTTGCCGATGGCCAGGATCAGGAAACTGATTGCGACACTGGCCGTTGTCGCTGCCATGGTATAGAAGGCCAGCGACAGTCCGGCATGTGCCAGGGCGAACGCCCCGACGCGTACAAACGAGATCGTGTTAATGAATAACTGGAACAGGCTCTCGAACAGGCTGCCGACGGCAGCTGCCACTGTTTTCGCTGTCGGATGTTCTGAAATCAAGACTGAACCAACCAGGTACCAGAGCAGCGATGCCAGCGATAGGTAAAAGAAGACAGGCTGGAAGTATCCCGCGATCAGCGACAGGTAAAGGCTGATGACGGCTGCCTCCACCAGCATCCAGCGCCTGAAGTCGCCACGCCACCACGACTCCACCGCGTTGAGGATCAGCCCGGTCAGCAGGATGATCACGCCGCCAGCCAGCGGCACCAGCAGCACCGGCAG
>JARFQC010000078.1 GCA_029287965.1 Arenicellales bacterium | reverse complement strand
AAAGGGCCTGGTCCAGAGAATGCGCATCGGCGGCAACGACCGCCGGGAAATGAGCCTGCTGCCCACTGTTGCGGCAGAGCAGCTGCATGACGAGCTCGAGGAGACCGGGGAGCGTTTATATCAGCAGATGCTCGGTTCGCCAGGCGCACTCAGCCTGCCGGAGCTGGTCAGGGATTTGCGCAAAGCTGCAAAACAGTTCTGAACTTTCATTTAGCCATATAATTGTATATACAACTAATATGACAGCATCCACTGATCAAGTTATTACCGGCAAGGATGTACTGCCCGACCCGGTGTCGGGGCCAATTGATGCGTTGAAGGAGTTTTACCTTGCCTTCAATGGCAGAGATATGGCGCTTATGTCGCGCAACTGGGCCCGGGCAGACGATATCGCAATGAGTAATCCGCTCGGCGGCATCAAGCGCGGGTGGCAGGAGATCAGTTCTGTTTACCGGAATATCTTTGCTGCCGGTATCCGCGTCTACGTCGAGTTCTATGACTTCAGGATTATCGAATCTGGAGACATGTTCTGTGCAGTCGGACGTGAGCGTGGCCACATAAACAAGGGTGATACCGAGTTAGCGCTGGAGATACGCACCAGTCGCGTCTACGAGCGCCTCAACAGCAGGTGGTTCCAGGTCCACCATCACGGATCGATCGATGACCCCGGTTTGTTAAAGGCCTACCAGGACATGGTGCTGCGCGGTAAGGAATAACACGCGTGGTTATTCAACCCTCCGCAGGGTAACGACATTGCTGTCATCATCCGAATAACTGATCGTGTCGGCGTCAATGAGATTGTAAACAATGGCCTGTTTGCTGGCAGAGACGCGAACCTTGTCCGGCCTTAGCTGGTAGACCACTGTGACGCGCCGTCCGTCGATGATCATCGTCGAAGGGGTGAATTCGACTATTTCCTGTGCTTCACCATCTGCCGTCGGTGCGGTGTGCTGCCATTTACCCATCAGCGGGTTGGGCGGCTCATCGCAGGCCGTCAGGAAAAGCAGGCTTGCACCCAGAAATAGACTAATCGGGGAGAATAACTTCATAGCGGGTTGGCACCGGTGTCGGATGTGGCATGATTATACCAAGGCAATGACGCTTGAGTGGCTGCCAGGCAGATTCGTTTTTCGCAATGCCGGTGCGGGTGCAGTGAGGTAAACTAGCCGGCCTTTTGATTTTCGGGATGTGACACGATCGTGCACCGTCGCCGCACAGAACCCCTGCCGGACAATATACACTACGGCAGAACCCTCAAGCTGCTATGGCCATACATCTGGCGCTACCGTGGCCGGGCAATATTCGCGCTCGCCCTGATGGGCGCGGCCAAGCTTGCCAATGTCGGCGTGCCGCTGGTGCTGAAGGACATCGTCGACAGCTTCGACCCGTCCGTCGCGGTGCTTGTTGTACCCGCGTTCCTGCTGCTTGCCTACGGGGTGTTGCGGTTCCTCACTACCTTATTTGGTGAATTGCGCGACATCGTCTTCGCTCGCGTCATCCAGAACACCATGCGCAACGCGGCGCTGGAAGTCTTCCGGCATCTGCATGCATTGTCGCTGCGTTTTCACCTTGATCGTCAAACCGGCGGTTTATCCAGGGATATAGAACGCGGTGTGTCGGGCATCCGGTTCCTGATGAACTTCATGCTGTTCAACATCATTCCGACCCTGTTTGAAATTACCCTGGTAATGGTGATTCTGCTGCAACGTTTCGATGCCATGTTCAGCATCGTCATTGCGGTCACGCTGATTGCCTATATCACGACTACGCTGTTGATCACGGAATGGCGCATGGGTTTCCGGCGCAAAATGAACCAGATGGATTCGAAAGCCAATACGGCGGCGATCGATAGCCTGATTAATTACGAGACAGTCAAGTACTTCAATAACGAGGCATACGAAACGAGTCGTTATGACGACTCGATGAAGCAATGGGAAAAGGCCGCTGTAAGCAGTACGACGTCACTGGGGCTGCTCAATTCCGTGCAGGGGCTGATCATTGCTACAGGCGTGACTATCCTTATGTTCATGGCCGCCGATGGCGTAGCGAAAGGTGACCTGACGGTAGGTGACCTGGTCATGGTCAATGCCTTCCTGCTGCAACTGTTCATCCCGCTGAATTTCCTCGGCTTCGTTTATCGCGAGATACGTCATTCACTGGCAGACATGGAACGCATGTTCGCCCTGTTGAAAACTGATGCTGAGATATCAGACGAGCCGGGTGCAGAGGATCTGCAGATCACTCAGGCCAGGGTAAGTTTTGATCATGTCAGCTTCGCTTATGATTCACGACGCGAGGTGTTGGATGACGTGAGCTTCGAAATCCCGGCGGGTCAGACCGTCGCTGTCGTAGGGCATAGCGGCGCAGGCAAGTCGACACTGTCCAGGCTTCTGTACCGGTTCTACGATGTGAGCGAAGGCAGCATCAGTATCGATGGCCAGGATATTCGTAATGTCACCCAGTCCAGCCTGCGCAGGTCGATCGGCATCGTGCCTCAGGATACCGTGTTGTTCAACGATACGATTTTTTACAATATTGCCTACGGTAAAACGGGTGCATCCAGCGAAGACGTCATTCGTGCCGCTAAACATGCCCACATCCATGATTTCATCGAGCAATTGCCGGATGGTTACGAAAGCGTTGTGGGCGAACGCGGGTTGAAACTGTCCGGTGGTGAGAAGCAGCGTGTGGCTATCGCGCGTACGATTCTCAAGTCGCCTTCAGTGCTCGTGTTTGACGAAGCGACTTCCGCTTTGGACAGTGCAACCGAAAAACGCATCCAGGCGGAACTGGAAGAAATATCTTCAGACACGACCACGTTAATAATCGCCCATCGTCTTTCCACGGTCATCCACGCACAACAGATCCTGGTCATGGACGAGGGAAAGATTGTCGAGCGTGGGACACACGAACAACTGCTCGAGCAGGGCGGCCTGTATGCCTCCATGTGGGCGCTGCAGAAGCAGGATTCGGGAACGCATGGCCGAAGAAACAGTAACGAGGAACAAGACTGATGAAAACACTGGAGCGAATATTTGAAAGCATACTGTGGAACTCGCGCCTGATCGTGCTGGTTGCCGTGGTCTCCAGCCTGCTTGCCGCAATTGCCATGTTCTTCCTGGCATCCGTGGATACCTGGTACCTGATCAGTCATCTCGGTGATTACGTATCTTCCACGCTTAGCCCTGAAGGCCGTGGTGACCTGCGGGCCACCCTCATCACGCATGTCGTGGAAATAATCGATGGCTTTCTGCTGGCCACGGTACTACTGATCTTTGCCCTGGGTTTGTATGAACTATTCATCAGCAAGATAGACGAAGCAGAGTCATCCGAAAGCGCCATCAATGTCTTGATGATTAATAGCCTGGACGACCTGAAAGCACGGCTCGCCAAGGTCGTGCTGATGATACTTATCGTCAAGTTTTTCGAGCATGCATTGTCCATGCAGTTCTCCACATCACTGGACATGCTCTACTTCGCCGGCGGCATAGCACTTATCGGCCTGGCGCTGTACCTGTCACACAGTGGTGACAAACAAGCAGACAGCCATTAACCACTGGCGCTGAACGATTTATTTTTAACTTTAAACAGGTAGTAAACTTATGAAGAACACTCTCTTGAAATCAATCGGACTGTCACTGGTCATGTTTATGGGTAGCCTGCCAGCATACTCGGCAGACATCTCGGTCACGGAACCATGGGTCAGGGAAGGCCCCCCTGCAGCACGTGTGCTAGGCGGATTCATGACGATAAGCAACGCTTCAGATAAGGACGATGCCCTGGTCGGCGTCACCAGTCCTGACTTCAACATGGTGGAAATGCACCAGACCGTGATGCAGGACGGTATGGGAAAAATGATTCCCCAGGAGCAAATTGTTGTTCCGGCGGGAGGTAAGGTCGTACTCAAGCCCGGAAGTTACCACTTGATGCTGATGATGGCCAAGCGGGGTTTCAAGGCAGGTGATATCGTCAACGTTGAGCTGACCTTCCAGAGTGGCTCTAAAATGCCGGTAGAAATGCCGGTTAAAAAAGGTGAAGGGATGATGGATCATTCCCATCATTAATCACCAGTAGCGTGCTGATAAGAATTTAGCGATTCAGACCTGTACACCTGGCAAGGGTGTGCGGGATGTCAGCCTTCACGCCGGTTCACAGGATGCCGCGGAACCTTACGACATCACGCTGTATGATGACGTGGCCGGTCCACACCTGGGGGCTGAGCCGCCGATCGAGGAACGTGCAGAGTTTGCCGTGATGTCTAGCGGTGAGCGTGAAGTCGATCGTGATGAATTCACGGGTATCGAGTTCTACAACGACTGAGCCGTCAGCGTAAAGGTACCGCCTTAGGTTGTGGATTGATATACATCTTTGATGGCCGGGTCTGACGTATCTGGCGATCAATGCGGGGCAGGTTATTGATGTCGCTGGCAGGGCCGCGATAAGTAGTTGCGCAGTTGCCATCCGGCCCGCAGCGGTGCTTCAGCGAACCCTGCCCGTAGCCCGGGTAAGAACCGTAGCCGTAGTTCGGGTAGCGATTACCATAGTAACGGTTGGTCTGGTACTTCGGCACCGCGTAGCTGCCAATGTAGCTTCCACCTTGTTTATGAATCTGGCATGAAACACAGTCTGCATATGCTGATGCAGGGGGAAGCAGAAACACGATGAGCATGTATGCATGTCTGGAAGTTTTCATGAATGCATCTCCGGCGGCGTTTGTGCCGCGTCAACCTGATCGGTTCTACAATGATCCAACATCAGTATTAAATCAAGCAGCCCGTATTAACGTGGAGGTACGGCACAGCCCAGTCCGACATTGGCCTGAACGAGCAGGGTGCTGATCAGCGTCCACAGGCCGAATGCAATAACCGTTGCACCGGCAATTTTGCGCCACGCCGGTTTGTGCAGCGTGCGTCCCAGCCATGCACTGGCAGCGCCCATGGCAAACAGGGCGGGAAGCGTCCCGGCACCGAAGCTCAGCATAAACATCGCACCTTCCTGCCAGCCACCGGATGCAAGTGTCCATATCAGCATCGTATAGACCAGTCCGCAGGGTAACCAGCCCCAGACCAACCCCAGCAGCAAGGCATGCGGAAGCGTCGTTACCGGCATCAGTTTCTGCCCGATCGGCTGCAGATATTTCCACACATGGCCACCCAGGTTTTCCAGGCGCAGCAGGCCCAGCCACCAGCCGCCTATGTACAAACCCATGGTGATCATGATCAGTGCAGCGAGGACGCGAAGTATCATCCAGCCCT
>JARFQC010000052.1 GCA_029287965.1 Arenicellales bacterium | reverse complement strand
GGCAGCTTGATCTCAAACTTGATGCTGCCGGTGATCTCGACGCGGTCATCGTCCGCGCCCATGCGCCGCAGCCGCCTCGCATCGGTGCGTGACTGAGCGGCAATCAGCGCGACCTGGTTGAGCGTTGAACGGGTCAGCTTCTGAAAGCGCAGGTAGCCACGCATGGAAGATTCGGACATCCGCGCATTGGCGACGACCACCGGGATACCACGCTGGCTGCACTGGTGAAATATATTTGGCCATAACTCTGTTTCCAGTGTCAGCGCGAGGCAGGGTCGGGTGCGCTCGAGAAACCTGCGTACCGATCGTTGCAGGTCATAGGGTACGTAGTAGTGCAGCACGCGCTGCCCGAACTGCCTGCGTACCTCCTGCGAGCCGGTGGGTGTCATGGTCGTAACAAGAATCTGGCTGTCCGGATAACGCTCTGACAAGGCATCTATCAGGGGAACGGCTGCACGCACTTCACCCACTGACACGGCATGTATCCAGATGACATTGCCTTCACCCTGTGCCGGGATAAAGCCGAAGCGCTCGGGCCAGCGCTTGAAGTAATCCGGGTTCCTGAAGCCCCGTACGATCAGGTGAGCGAATACGACCGGGATCATGAAGGGCAGTAAGAGTGAATAGAGTCTTAGCATGCGGGCTTGACGTTTCGCTTCCGTTTGTGTGCAGTAGTGGCCTGATACGATCCATGGAACACGGCTATGACTCAATGAACACATCCCTGTCGGCAGTTATTATTACATATAATGCCGAAGGTCAGCTTGACGCCTGTCTCACATCGCTGAACCTCGCAGACGAGATCATCGTTCTCGACTCAGGCAGCAGTGATGCCACCCAAAAGATTGCCGAGCGTCATGGTGCACAATTTCATCACCAGGAATGGCTGGGCTATGGTGCGCAGAAGCAGGCCGGTGTCGAACTGGCCAGTCATGACTGGGTGCTATGCATCGATGCCGACGAATGGCTCAGCAAGGATCTCAGTGCATCGATACGCACTGCGCTTGAAGCACCCGCTCAGCAGGCCTACAGTTTTTCCCGCTGCAATCGCTTCATGGGTCGATGGCTGCGACACGGTGAAGGCTATCCTGACATCAGCCTGCGGCTGTTCAACCGCCGCCATGCACGCTGGAGCGATGACCCGATCCACGAAAAGGTCATTGCCGACTGTCCGGTAGAAAAACTGGAGGGTGACCTGATGCACGAGTCAGAAACAAGCCTTGAAGCCTACCTGGAAAAACAGAACCGCTATACCAGCCTGCAGGCACAGCAGATGTACGAGCAGGGAAGAAAAGCAGCCTCAGGTAAGCTGGTATTCAATCCCCTGTTTCGCTTCACCCGGTTTTACCTGTTCCGGCTGGGTTTCCTGGACGGATTACCCGGCCTAATACATATCTCGATCGGTTGCTTCAATACGTTCATGAAGTACGCCAAGCTCATGGCCTTGCACCAGGCGGGTAACAAGTCAGCCTGACTGCTTCGGCCGGCCCGGCTCTGTCACGTACATCATGGCCATCAGCATCATGGCCAGCATGGCATGTTCCTGCGAAAAGGGCGCATTGAAAGAGCCCGCAATGACCGGCACCAGCATGCCGCCCAACCCGGCATACCAGGTCCAGCCGGGCCCGCCATCCGCAGCCTCCCGCCATTGTCGATACAGACGAGCGACGATCAGGAAGTAGAAGCCCAGCAGGAGCGCGAAGCCGACAATCCCGGTTTCAACCAGCGCATTGAGGAACAGGTTGTGGGCATGATGTATCACGCCGGCACGTTCGTAGAATGCCGAATCTATGCCCAGGTCAGACGGGTTGATACTGCGAAAATTCTTCGGCCCTATTCCCCATACCACGCTGTCGCCGACTGCAAGGCGTGCCAGTGATACCTTCCACGCTTCTACCCGCTCACTATCCGCCTTGTGGAAGCGCTCGACTGACAAGCGCTCGTAATGCCCTTCGTTGAGCACGTTCTGGGGTGCTGCCTTGATCACGAAATAGGACGCCACCGACACCACTACGGTTCCGATCAGCACGGCAGCCACAACGCGCCAGCGCAGGTTGACCAGTACGATGACGGCCACGGCTGCAGCCACTGCCAGCATACTGCCGCGGCTGCCCATGTAGGCCAGGGCTACAGCCATGACTGCCAGCGCAACGACCAGCAGACCGCGTACAGGCATGCTTAGATCACGGCAGCGAAGGATGAATCCCAGCGTCAGGATGATCACCATACCGAGGTAGATGGCGGACTGGGTCACTACACCTGCAGAATGGAATTGCAGGCGCTCGTTGACATTGCTGACCACTTCCAGCAAGCCGAACGACAGCCCGGCCACGACACCGGCAATAATCGTGTAGGCGATGTTGCGCAGATCTTTTTCACTGTAGCCGCCGGCATAGATGCACATGAACAGGCACGCATACTTCAGTACATCGAATACACCCTTGAATCCGTTTTCTATCGGCCAGTTGATCAATGTACTTGCCAGGCTGGCCAGCAGCATGCCCCACAACACTCTGACAACAGTACTCTCGGGCAATCGCCACAAACGTTCTTCGCGATGCATCCGCACAAGGAATGTCACCACATAGAGCACCCAGAACAGAGTCTTGGGGGTCTCCAGGCTTGGCAGGACAAAGGCCATCATGCCGAGCAGGATGAGTTCAAGCTGTTTCAGGCTCATGCGTCTTGCCCTCGACGCGCAATCGCCGCTGTGAAAATAGTTTCCATCGCATCAATCATCTGGGTGTCGGAAAACTGGCGACTGGCATTTTCACCGGCAGCACTTCCAAGGCGCAAGCGTAGTTCCGTGTCGTCATAGAGCCGCGCTATCGCCTGCGCAATGCTCGCGGAGTTCTTCGGCTCAACGATCAAGGCTGTCTCATCAGGAATGACGGCTTCATCGATGCTGCCGTCAAGCGTCGTGACGGCGGGTATCCCGCAGGCCTGGGCCTGCATCAGCGTCTGCGGCACACCTTCATTGGCATAGGACGGCAGACATACGATGTCCATGGCCTGCAGCCACTGAGCCACATTGTCCTGCCGCCCGGTAAAGCTTACGCGTGACTGCAGACCAGCCTGTTCAACCTGCGCATGCAGGGCATCCCATTGCGGGCCGTCACCGACGATAAGCAGCTTAAGATCATCGTACGGCAGGCTGGCGATGGCATCCACCAGGTAGCGGTGTCCCTTCCAGCTGCGCAGTGTAGCGACGATGCCGACGATGAACGCATTGGCATCCAGCTCGAGGGCCTGCCGGGCAGACTGCCGGTCACCCGGCCGGTAAACGCCCAGGTCTATGCCTGTACGCACCGAAGTGATCTGCCGGGCAGGGAAGCCATTCACATTTATTAGTGTCTGCCTGAGGTTCTCGCCGGTCGTGACAACGTGATCGCATGAGTGGGTATACAGCCAGCGTGATGACAAGCTTTTACTTACCGGCGCGGAGATGTGCCGGGTTCGTACAATAGCAGGTCGCCTCGACATCAAGCGTGTAGCCAGTCCCACCAGCCAGCTGTCTGTTGAACTGTGGGTATTGATCACGTCGGGCCGGGTCTGTTTAATCCAGTCCCGCATGGCACGTATGCCGGAGAGATTCTTGCGTCCGATAGCGATAACGTCAACGGGTATGCCGCGGCTACGGGCGAGGTCTGCTATCTGCGCGTCCGGAGGACAAACCAGCTGCACGTCATGGCCGCGATCCATCATTCCCTTAGCCTCGTTGACGATGCGCATTTCCTGACCGCCGTAGCCCTGCGAGGCTTCAGTATGAAGGATTTTCATA
>JARFQC010000014.1 GCA_029287965.1 Arenicellales bacterium | reverse complement strand
TGCGATCAGGATGACGCTTTGCAATGTTCCCCTGGTGACCAGCACCAGCAGTGCGGCCAGGAAGAACGGTACGAAGGGGGGAAGCTCACTCATCCACATCGTAATAATCTTCCTTGCGCATGACCAGCTTGCGTAGCAGCTTCGAACCCTCGACCAGCACTACAAAGGCGATGAAACCAAACAGCGCATAAAAGCCCGGAATCTCTTCCAGTTTCATCGAGACATGGCGATGCAGGATAAAGTCGAGCAAAAACAGGATCGCACAGGCGATATAGAAAATGCGCAGCATGCGCGTCACATTTTCCGGTTTGTCGAACAGGTACTGTTTTTCACCAGGGTCTTGCATGTCACTCTACTCCTGCAACCATCGAGGCCAGTTCATAAAATGGTCCCGGATAAAAGAACAGCACCAGGCAGGCCAGCGATGTCACGACCATTGCCAGCAGACAGGTGACCGGTGCCTCCTTGATTTTCGTATAGCTTGTCCCGTCAGGCGCCTTGCCGAAAAAGGCCCTGATCGGGATCGGCAACAGGTAGGCGATATTCAGCAGGGAACTCAGCAACAGCACACCAAGCAGCATCCACTGGGCAGCATCGATTGTTCCCAGTGCAAGGTACCACTTGCTCCACATGCCGCCGAACGGCGGCAAGCCAATGATGCTCAGGCTGCCAATCAGGAAGGCGCCGAAAGTAATCGGCATGGCACGGCCCAGCCCGCCCATCTCACTGATCTCGGTCTTGTGGGCCGCGACCAGTATCGCACCGGCGGCGAAGAACAAGGTGATCTTGCCGAATGCGTGCATGGCAATATGCAGTGAGCCACCCAGCAGCCCCATCTGGTTGGCAAGCAATGCACCCAGCACGATATAGCTCAGCTGGCTGACTGTCGAATACGCCAGCCGTGACTTGAGGTTATCGCGCGTCATGGCAATCAGGGAGGCAAGCAGGATCGTCGCCCCCGCAAACCAGATGATCCAGTCATTGGCATGCGATTCGGTGATGAAGTCGGTACCAAAGATGTAAATTGTCACCTTGAGCACGGTAAACACGCCTGCCTTGACCACTGCCACGGCATGCAACAAGGCACTGACCGGGGTAGGCGCCACCATCGCGGCGGGCAGCCAGCGGTGGAAAGGCATGACTGCGGCCTTGCCGATGCCGAACACGAACAGGGCCAGCAGCAGTCCGGCCCAGGCCGGGTCGAGCTTTCCGGCCAGGATGCCCCCTGCCCGAAAATCAAGTGTGCCTGCCGCGGCATAGGTGATCAGGATCGCGAGCAGTTGCAGACCAATCGAAGTGCCGAGCAGGATGGCCAGGTAGGTCCGTGCACCTTGCCTGGCTTTCTCGGTACCGGCGTGCGCCACCAGCGGATAGGTGGAGATCGTCAGCACTTCATAAAACAGGAACAATGTGAACAGGTTGCCGGCAAAGGCCACACCCAGTGCGGCACTGATGGCGATCGCAAACATGGTGTAGAAACGGGTCTGATTGGCCTCGCCATGACCGCGCATGTAGCCGATAGCATAGACGGAGGTGACGAACCACAGCAGGCTTGCGACCAGTGCAAACAGCATGCCCAGCGGTTCGATCTCGAAGCTGATCGCCAGGCCCGGCAGCGGTTCGGCCAGTTGGACAACATTCAGCCCTCCCTGCTGAAAGCGTCCGTACAGCTCGATAACTGTCAAGCCGGTGAGTGCAGCAGTAACCAGCGTGACGGTCTCGCGCAGGTTCGGCCAGCGGCCGCACAGAACGATACCGAAAGCGCCCACCAGGGGCAGCAGGAACGCTAGCAGAATCAGTGCGCTGTCGCTCACTGCGGTATCCCTCCCAGGACCTGGACAGCGGTGGTCGCAGCACCGACGGTGAGGTCAGCATTCAGACCAAAATAGATATTGGCGATGACCAGCAGCCATGTGGGTACAAGCAGTGACAGCGGGGCCTCTCGATAAGTCTCTCCGGTATCGCTCGCCGGCCGGAAATACAGCACTTCGACCATCTTCCATACGTAGACCACGGCAAGCAGCGAACCGACCAGGATAACCGCGGCAATCAGCCATGCCTGCTGTTCTATCGCGGCAAGGACCAGGTACCACTTACTGATAAATCCGGCCGTACCGGGTACGCCGATCAGGCTCAGGCCACCCAGCACCAGCGCCCCGAATGTCCATGGCATCTGTCTGCCGACACCACTGAACTGGGTGATGTGGCTGGATCCGATCCGGTACACCAGTGCGCCGACGGCCATGAACAGCGCGCCTTTCATCAGTGCATGGTTGAAGATATGCACCACCGCGGCCGTCACCCCGAGCGCCGAGGCAAAGCCGATGCCGAGCAGGATGTAGCCGATCTGTGCCACGCTGGAATAGGCAAGCAGGCGTTTCGCATCACCCTGGTATATCGCATAGAACGAGGCCACCAGGACACCTAGCACGCCGAGCAGCAGGAACATGTCGTCGGTCGGCGTATCGCTGGTGAAACCGGTCGAGAAGACAGTAAAGACGACGCGCAGCATTACGTACACGGCTACCTTGGTCGCCGTCGCAGCGAGGAATACGGTTATCGCGCTCGGGGCGTAGGTATAGGCATTCGGCAGCCACAGGTGCAGCGGGAACATGGCCAGCTTGAGTGCCACACCGACCACGATGAATGCAAACGCGGTGTGTACGGTATGGTGTGAGAACACCGCCGGCAAGCGGTTGCTCAGATCAGCCATGTTCAGCGTACCCGTCTCGGCATAGATCAGCCCGATACCGATCAGCAGGAAGGTCGCACCGATCGTGCCCATGATCAGGTACTGGTACGCAGCAGTCAGCGCGCGCCGCTGGCGTCCCATGCTAATCAGTGTGTACGACGACAGGGATGAAATCTCCAGGAACACGAACAGGTTGAAGATATCACCGGTCAGGGTGATGCCCAGCAGACCGTCCATGCACAACAGAAACATGCTATAAAACAGCGGAATCTGGTGTTTCGGTATTTCCTGTTCAACGCTGCGCAACGCATACGGCAGTGTGATAGCCGCCATACCGGCGACGATCAGCGCAACGAAGGCATTGACAATATCAATGCGGTACTCGATACCCCAGGGAGGTGCCCAGCCACCCAGTTCGTAGCTGATCACACTGCCATCCATCACTAGCGCAAACTGCCAGATGGCCAGCGCAAAACATACCCAGCTGACCAGCAACGCAGTCAGCCACGGCAGGCGGACGCCGGGCAGCAGCGCAGTAACCGGGGCTGCCAGCAGTGGAATCACCACCAGCAGCAGACTGATATGTGATTCGATCAAAACGATTCGTCCTGTTTATGGATTTCTTCTTCTTCGATGGAGCCGTAGGCTTCACGGATGCGGACGACCAGGGCAAGGCCCAGTGCAGTGGTCGCCACGCCCACCACGATGGCCGTCAGGATCAGCACATGCGGCAGCGGATTTGAGTAGGCGCGGAAACCTTCCGCAATAATCGGTGTGGTGCCCCCGGATACATTGCCTATGCTGATATACAGCAGGAACACCGAGGTCTGGAACATGTTGAGGCCGGCGATTTTCTTGATCAGGTTACCGCGGCTGATGACAGTGTAGAAGCCGACCATCATCAGGAAGATGACGATCCAGTAGTTGTAGTGATCGAGGATAAACTGCATTAGTCCCTGCCCCGCCCTGCGAAAGTAAAGAAAATGATCAGCATCACCGCGCTGACCGTGATGCCCACGCCGAGTTCGATCACCAGGATGCCCAGGTGCTGACCGGCCACCGGGTTTTGTGACAGCACGTCATAATCGAGAAAGTTGCCACCCTTGAACAGCGTTATGACACCCACGCCG
Organism: Arenicellales bacterium; assembly: GCA_029287965.1. Lineage (GTDB taxonomy): Bacteria > Pseudomonadota > Gammaproteobacteria > BMS3Bbin11 > BMS3Bbin11 > JARFQC01. Next base: position 2,394 of record JARFQC010000014.1, on the reverse strand, counting down.
GCATAGATCAGCACGCCTAGACTGGCCAGTACCCGCAGCACACCGGCAGGTATGACCCGCTCGGCGCTGTCTAATCCAAATACCAGGGCATAAAAGATAAACGCCACGCTGAAAATCACGCCGGCCTGAAAGCCACCGCCCGGGCCGTAATCACCATGAAACTGGACATACAGGGCGAATAATACGATGACGGGGATCAACAGCTTTGCCAGCACCCGCAGGATAAGGTCGTGCTTCATGGCTGCTCGTCCTTTGATGCCTTGTCACGACGCCGCCGGCCCAGCAAGAGCAGCACGCCGATGCCGGCCGTGAAGATCACCGTGACCTCACCAAGGGTATCGTAGCCACGATAACTGGCCAGGACAGCGGTAACGATATTCGGCACCCCTGTTTCAGCCTGTCCCTGTTCCAGATAGCGAGGGGCCACATGCTGCTGCGCCGGTGTGGCGGGATCTCCAAAACCCGGGATATCTACCGTGCCGTACACCAGTGCGGCACCGGTGACCAGCACCACTACCAAAGGCAGCCAGGGTCGGTGCGCCGGCGGCTTTTCATGATGACCGCGAGTAAGCGCCAGCGTGCCCAGCATCAACACGGTAGATATGCCTGCCCCCACGGACGCTTCCGTAAAGGCAACGTCAGCGGCATCGAGTACGACGAAAACACCGGCTGAAAGTAAGCTGAATATGCCGAACAGCATGATGACGGCAAACAGGTTGTGGATACGCAGGATTGCGATTGCCGTGATGGCCAGAAAGGCCAGCAGGGTAACGTCGATCAGGATATCGATCATCGCTTAACTCCTTGCTTACCTGTCAACGGCTGCAGCCCGCCATGCATGGCGGCGTTGGCCAGCACGTGAGAGGCCGTCGGGCTGGTCAGCATCAGGAAGGCGAATATCAGCAACAGCTTGAAGCTCACAAGCGTGAATCCTGCCTGCAGCACCAGGCCTGCCAGGATCGCTGCCGCGCACAATGTGTCAGTTATCCCGGCTGCATGCAGGCGGGTAAAGAAATCCGGGAAGCGGTGTATTCCGAGGCCGCCGATAATGCCCGCCAGCCCACCGATAACCAGCAGCATCCAGCTCAATGCATCCGCGATCATGATTCCTTCCCCGGCTCGTCCTGCACGGTTTCACCGTCGGTATAGAAGTTGCCGTGCTCCACGAGTTTCAGCACCGCGACGACACCGATAAAGTTGATCAGCGCATACACCAGCGCTATATCCAGTATGTCGGTACGGCCGGACAGGAAGGCATAGACCGCGATCAGCAACACTGTCTTGGTGCCGAACATGTTCACCGCAAGAATACGGTCGTAGACGGTGGGCCCGAGCAGCGCACGGGCAAGGGCGAGGCCCATGGTCACCAGGATCGCGATGGCCGCGGCGCTGAACATCATGCCGGGCTGTCCTCGTCGTCCGGAACGCGGCGCGCCATCTCGCCACTGGCCAGGTCTTCCGCCCCCTCTTTCGACAGTGCGTGTACCTTGATCGACTGACGGTCGAGTTCCACGCTCACCGTACCCGGTGTCAGGGTGATGCTGTTCGCGTAGATAACCCGACCGAGATCACTCTTTTGCGGCAGCGGGAGATCGATATACCGTGGGCTGATGTCGGGGCCCGGAGACAGCACCCGGCGCATAACATCCAGGTTGGCCAGCAGTATTTCCTTGGATAAATACCCCCAGAAGCGGAACAGCCTACCGGTCAGGTGTATCGGGTGGCTTTCCCGGTCGACGACGTCCATACGCAGCGCCAGGTAAACGACGAGCAGAGTCGATACGGCACCGATGCTCATCAGCAATGGCTCGAAATGGCCTGACAGGCCCAGCCAAAGCAGGTACGTCGTAATGGTCAGACTAACGATATGGACCATGGATGTTCTCCCCCTCCTCTGCTGTTACCTGACTGCCGCGTTAATCACTCATCCGTAACACAGCCGTGCGAGGCATCGGCAACATTCTTGATGTACTTGTACAGTGTTCCACGGGATACCTTGTAGTCGGGCATGGACCATGCTTTATGCCGCTGCGCCAGCTCTTCATCACTCAGTTTCACGGCCAGCAGGTTCTTCTCGGCGTCGATCTCGATCATGTCGCCGTTGCGGATCAGGCCGATCGGGCCGCCCTCCTGCGCCTCCGGTACGACGTGGCCGATGATGAACCCGTGTGAACCGCCGGAGAACCGGCCATCCGTAATCAGTGCGACATCCTTGCCCAGTCCGGCGCCCATGATAGCCGACGTCGGGGTCAGCATTTCCGGCATACCCGGTCCGCCCTTCGGCCCTTCGTAACGTATCACCACGACAACGCCTTTCTGGATCTTGTCCTCTTCCAGAGCGGCAAGCATGTCTTCCTCGGAGTCGAACACGCGTGCCGGTCCGCTGAATTGCAG
>JARFQC010000237.1 GCA_029287965.1 Arenicellales bacterium | reverse complement strand
TCAGCGATCCAATCATCAGGTCGGGGATACGTGAATCCATTACATGAACCAATACGCCCGCAACTATGACGCCCGTGTTGGCTATGACGTCGTTCTTGGAAAAAATCCAACTGGCACGCATGTGAATCTCGCCTTCACGGTGTTTCGAGATTAATGCGAGACAGATCACGTTTGCGATTAGCGCGAGCACGCTGAAGCTGATCATCAGTAACGGTTCGGGGTCGCTTCCGTAAACAATCCGGCGAGCTATTTCAGCCAGGATGCCTATCCCTAGAATGATTTGAAAAAAACCGCTGACCGTCGCAGCGGTGATCTTGATGGTTTGCGAGCGACCTACCGCATAGAGGCCGATGCCGTAAACGGCGGCATCGGCCAGCATGTCCAGCGAATCAGCGATCAGCCCCATGGATTCCGCAAGAATCCCGATGCTGACCTCAACGACAAACATGAAGCCATTGATTGCAAGCAGTATCCAGAGCAAACGACTCTGGTTCCTGGAGTCAATCTCTACTGAGCAGTCGCAATTAGACATATCTAACCTTCATGGAATGGGCTATGCAATGTTATCGAAGGTACTTTTTGAAAACCGAGCGAAAAGCACAGGCAATACAAACAGCGTAAGAAAAGTTGCCGTTATCAGGCCACCGACTATCACACTGGCTAACGGCTTCTGAATTTCTGCCCCAACGCCACTGGACAGCAACATGGGTATCAGTCCAAGGGCGGAAGTGGTAGCGGTCATCAGCACGGGCCTCAACCGGGAAACCGCACCGTTGAACACGGCGTCATCAACAGACAGCCCTTTACGAATACGCTGGTTGATACTATCCACCATTACCACGCCATTGAGCACGGCCAACCCGAAAAGGGTAATAAAGCCTACTGAGCTCGGCACCGACAGGTACTGGCCGGTAAGCCATAACGAGAACACGCCGCCAATTACGGCAAGTGGAACATTTACCAGAATCAATAATGCCTGGCCGACCGATGAGAAGGCGAAATACAGGAGCAGCGCAATGAGCCCGAGAGAAACTGGCACGATCAGTGACAGGCGCTTTTGTGCCCGTTGCTGGCTCTCGAACTGCCCTCCTATTTCGACGGAATAGCCGGTCGGTAACTCGATCTTGTCGGATATGGCCTTGCGAATATCTGACACCACACTACCCATATCCCGCCCGTAAACATTTGCCTGTACAACGACCCGGCGCTGTACATCATCCCGGCGAACCTGTGGCGGGCCGGATGCGATAGTCACTTCAGCCACATCGCCCAGGCGTACCCAGGCACCAGAGGGTGCCTGTAAACGCAAGTCTGCGATGGTTTCACGATCCTGGCGGAATTGCTCATCCAGCCGGACATAGATGTCGTAGCGTTCATTGCCATTGATAATTTGACCCGCGCTTGCGCCTCCGAGTCCCTCGCGCACCAACTCCATGACATCACCAACGGCAAGTCCGTATCGGGACAAGGGTCGGCGGAGCGGCTTGACGATAAGTTGAGATTCACCGGCAATCTGCTCCATGGCAACGTCACGCGCTCCTTCAATACCCATGACTACTTGCTCGATTTCCTGCCCTTTCTCAGCCAGGATATTCATATCCGGTCCGAACAATTTAATGGCCAACTGTGCTTTGACACCGGACAGCAACTCATCCACCCGGGTAGCTATGGGTTGTGAGAAATTGAATAGAAGTCCGGGGTGCTGTTCCAACCTCTCTTCCATCAGCGATTGGAGTTCATGGCGGTCGTCGGCGCTGGTCCATTCCGGCACGGGCTTCAGACCCACGTAAATTTCGATATTGTTTACTGGTTCCGGGTCACCGCCTATTTCAGCACGACCGATACGCGAAAGAGCGTAGGTTACTTCCGGAAATTCCATCAACATGGCTTCCAACCTCGGGGCAACTTCAAGTGCTGTATCCAGGCTGGAGGACGGTGCAAGCGTGACGCGAAGATTGAGGGTGCCTTCTTCCAGTTCCCTTACAAACTCAGTTCCCAGGCGGGGCAAAACCAGTCCTGCCGCCAATACCAACCCAACAGCGATGCCAATAACGATGCTGCGGTGTTCCATTGCCCACGTTAGCCCCTGGCGGTAGAGTGCATCGAGTGGTCTTAGTACCAGACTCTCGCGTGGCCGAATGCCCCGTTGGAACATGTATGTGGCCAGTGCCGGAACGACCACTAAGGCCACCAGGACGGCCGAAAGAATGGCCAGCATGATGCTGTTGGCCATAGGTTGGAATAACTTGGCCTCCACGCCCTCGAAACTGAACAAGGGTGCAAACACAATGAGGATGATCGTGGTAGCAAAGAAAATGGGGCGTACAACCTCTTTGCTTGCCTCTTGAATACGCAATGCAATGCCACGGCCGTTTCGCCCGCCTTCAACATCGCGGCGTGAAAGGTGCTTGAGTATGTTTTCAACCATCACCACCGAGCCGTCAACAAGCATGCCGATAGCCACTGCAATTCCCCCCAGGGACATCAGGTTGGCAGATAGGCCCAGCCAGGACATGACCATCAAGGCAATCCCGATAGAAATGGGAATTGAGATCAATACCAGGAAGGTGGCGCGTAAATTCATCAGGAACAAACCGAGAATCACCACAATGAAGACAAATGCCAACAACAGCGCATTGACCACTGTCCGCACCGCCTGCGTGATCAAGTCGGCCTGGTCGTAGAACGTCTCGAAGCGTACACCTTCAGGGAGCGCTTGGTTTATGCGATCGATGCGTGCATTTACGCCATCGATGGTGGCCTTGGTATTGGCACCCATACGCTTGAGGACGATGCCGCTCACTACCTCGCCCAGATATTCGGTTCGGCCATCCTCGCTTCTGCGGGTCATGGTCACCGCACCCTGGCGGATTTCACTGCCGAGTTCTACTTGCGCGACATTGGCCACGGTAACCGTAGTGCCATCGACGCTTTTCAGTGGCACCTGGCGAATTTGTTCCAGCCCCTTTTGCCCGTGATCAAGCCAGCCAGTTCCCCGGATTACCATCTGCTCCTGGCCCCGGTTCATGTACCAGCCACCGACGTTGGTGTTGTTACGCTCCAGTGCCGACATGACGTCATTCTGGGTCAGTCCATAGGCCAACAACCGAGAAGGGTTCAGATTGACTTGGTACTGGCGAACCTCACCTCCGAAGGAAAGCACATCGGTCACACCTTCGGCCGGAATCAACAGTAGCTTTACTACCCAGTCATTCAGGCTCCGCAGGGTCATTGCGTCGAGACCCGAGTCCGGTTCTGCCAGGAGCAAATACTGGTAAACCTGACCCAGTCCTGACGTGTTAGGCCCCATATCCGGCACGCCAACACCATCGGGAATCAGCTCCCTGGCAGCCTGAAGTCTCTCAAACACCAGTTGCCGGGCAAAGTAGATGTCTGTTCCTTCCTTGAACACGACGGTTACGCCGGACAGGCCAGTCTTGGATATGGAGCGCACCTCCTCCACATCGGGCAAGGCATACATCACAGCCTCTATGGGGTAGGTGATTAGTTGTTCCACCTCTTCGGCAGCGAGACCCGGTGCCTCGGTATTGACCGAGACCTGTACGTTGGTTACATCCGGAAATGCGTCCAGATTCAGTTTCGGAATAACGAAAACGGCAGCTGTAATCAGCGTAATGAGTGCTATCACCACCAGCAAACGGTTGGTGACGGCCCAATCGACGATTCGATTTAACATTGGCTCTCCCCGTGCTTAGTGGTTATGCGGATCGAAATAACCTTTGACGATTTGCGATCCGACAAAAAATGCACCCTGCATCACGACGTTCGACCCAGGTTCGATTCCCGTGATCTCACGTAATGGACCCAGGGCGCGACCCAATTCCACCTCTACCGCCTGGTACTCACCCGGGTGGTCTTCGACAAATACCACCCACTCGCCGTCCGCACCCCGCATCAGGGCGGATTCGGGTACAGCCAGCACAGGTGTTTGAGTGCGAAAGCGAAAATACACATCGGCGAATTGGCCCGAGTGCAATCGGTGACCTGGATTCTCCACCAGCAGGCGAACCGTGCGGGTACGGGTAACCGGGTCAATGGTGTGTGCTTCCTGGGCGACTTCGCCGCTCACTCGTACACGACCGGCTACTACTTCTGCCGGGGTTCCCGAACCCAGGGACAGTGAGAGACCAGCAGGCAAATGGGCTTCTACCCAAAGTTGGTTTTCATCTGCCAGTGTGATGAGCGGAGCGCCAGCTTCAATGCGTTGCCCCTGTTCAAATGCGTCGCTGAGCACCGCACCGTCGATTTCTGCGCGCAGTGTGTATTCGCCTAATGCCTGCGTCTTATCCCCACCAAGAGATTCAAGATCGGCTGCTGACAGGCCGTAAGCCAACAGCGTCGCCTCGGCTGCCTCCAGGTTGGCCTTGGCACTGATAAAACGCTGCTCGCCGATGGCTTTGCGCCCCAGGCCCTGTACACGCTGCCACTCGGGCTGGGCACGGCGGTATTGTGCTTGTGCTTCGGCCAGGCTTTCGCTGAATAGGGTAACCAGTGGCTGTCCCTGTTCAACGTGGTCGCCCAAGGCGACGTGGCGGCGTAACACAACCGAGGCCACCCTCGGTGATACCCGGAAACTGGTGTAGCCATTGGAGAGAATTTCCCCTGGTGCGTAAAGCTGGTAGTCAACAGGTGCTGGAAACAGAGGCTCAACCTGAATATCTGCCAACTCCAGTTGAGCAGTGGTCAGCAAAACAGACCCAGATTCATCATTGGAATGAGCCGCTGCATTGTCGCCTGGCATATCATTCTCTTTCGTGAGATAGGCGGCCTCGCCCCGGCCACCCAGTTCATCTTCATCGTGATCATGCTGTGCAATTCCAATTGATGGGTTGAGGCCAATCAGCATGCAAATTGCCGCGGACTTGATGATATTCATTGCAGCTTTCTCCGAGAGTCCATTTTGTGTTTTGCCAATCATGACGATTCCTCCAGCCCAAGCCAGTTGTCTGCCAAGCCGGTGGCCGCCAACCATTCAAACCAGGCATTCCACATGGTTAGTTCCAGCTCCAGAGCATTTCCACGCGTATCCAGTGTTTGTTGGAGCTGAACCAGGAAATCGGTCGTGCTTAGCTCGCCGGCCTCCCAGAGCCGCTGTAAAAGATCAACCTGCCTTTGCAGGCTGGCCTGACCAATACGCTGCCATCCCTCCCATGCTTGTCGTGAAAGCTGATACCGCTCTGTTGCACTGAGAAGTCGCGCGTAGGCATGGCGCATCTGGTCGTCGAAAATTTGTTGAACCTGGTCGCGTTCAGCTACGGCTGCCGAAACCTCGAACTTGTAGTTGTTACGGATATAAAGCGGTATGGAGAGGTTGATACCCACCAGGGTGGAGTCATCTTCTCTGCCGCCGCGAAGGCTGAGCGTGGGGTCAGGTTTCCGTTCGGTCTTTCGCATTTCAATCGCAGCATTGGCGACATCGAGCCTGCGTTGTGCGACTTGAATTTCTGGCAGATTAAGCACAAACCTCTGCGGATCACTAATCGCTACCGCGAGTGGTAGGTCAGAGTCGATCGTCGGCCATTGATCAGCAGCAGTAGCCAGCGTTAATGAACGAATCGATTGAGTGGCTTCCGCCAGGTCGGCAGCGGCGGTTGCTCGCTGAATCTGAGCATCGACCGAAGCAAGAGTAGCCAGGTCGGCTTCGACCTGAGTCAGGTCTCCGGCAGTAAATCGCCTTTGGGCCAACTCTGCAAAATCTTTCATGATCTTGACGCGTTCGACCGCCAGAGAGTTGCGTTGCTTTCCAGTCTGGAAGGCTGCAAGCCCGGAGAGCAAATCGACAGCTATGTTCCTGCGAACAGTTTCATATACAGCTTCGCTGGCGTGGCGGTCCGATGAGGCAACCTGCTCTCGCGCCTTACGTTTTCCCGACCAGTCGAATGTCTGGCCAATGCCAATCTCCCATGTCTCGTCCACTGCACTTTCATAGTCAGCTTCAAGTTCGGGGTTGTAGAGCGGCCTGCCTGCGGCTGATTCAAGCGCACGCGATGCTTCCAGAGCCGCCCGCGCAGCCTGAACCCTGGGGTTCGTTTCAACCACGGTCCTGACGAAGGCTGAAAGCGCCGGGTCTGTGTGTTTCTGAAGAACTACTTCGTTTGCCGGCTCGGTTTCATCATTCGGCCAGACAAGAATCGGCAGGATGCTCACGATGAGCACCATGCCCTGAATTAGTAAACGCATGACTATCCTTTCCTTGTGCAATAACAAGTAACGCGCACCTGTTCACAGGTGCCCGTGCAATCAGTAAAAAAGAGCTATGCAGTCGGAGGTGGGGTCGGGGGAGCCTGAGGTGTGGCCGAGAAATGCGTGGAGACCAGGATTTGATGATGTGCACCAGCGTGAAGCGAAATGCCGTCACTATTTCCGGGAATGACCGAGAAGTGGCCGTGACAATAATTGTTGCAGTGATCCGCGCAATCTTCAGTCAGAGGGTCTGCATCATCGACCCCGGAATGGTCTGCATCGACCTGGTGAGCGTAAATATCACTGTGCGGATGCGTTTCATTTGCCATGTCCCAAAGGCCCTCGGTGCTCATGAAAAGCACCGCGAAGGCGAGGAGATGGCAGATGAATGGCTTCATAGGGGCAAGCTTACAGGGATATTGTCATTTATTCATGATCGGTCTCACTTAGTGACTGCAATTGTTGAGAAAAGTTCGACTATAAAAGCGGGTACAGTGATCGGGAAGAAGCATTTTCAAATGGCTGGAACTGGCCGGTTTCTGAGATGGGTTTATTTTCGGTCTGACTTCTGCTATTCGCCAACTTGCAGAACCAAGCTGTTTTAAGTGGGTTTTAGCTGTAGTCGACCCAACTCGGAACTCAGAATTAATTCCAAGCCATGCATTAAATCGCAATTCTGTAACTGTTTCCTATACTGGGAAATGCGGTGCTTGCCGCAGTTTTTCGCCTGACAGGTCATTAAAAAATCGCGCCTGCGAAGCGCCCGGTCTTCCGAATCTCCAGCGGTCGAGACCGCACCCGTGAATTCGATTCACTTTGTGATGATGGAGGCTCACGATGGCTACGAGACCGTTCTCGAAAGGCGTAATCCCCCTCGTTTCAGGCTGGACCCTGGCCGCCGTGCTCTTTTCCACGGCTTCGCTGGCACAGGACTGCAGCCAGGAGAACATCAAGCTGACTAATCAGTCCGAAGTCGATGCCTTCCAATCCACGTACGGGCCGTGCAGCCGGATTCTCGGTGAACTGTCCATTGGAGACTACGGCGACATCGTCAACCTGGATGCACTGGCCAGCCTTGCGACCATCGAGGGCGATTTGCACATCTCGAACAATACGGAGCTGCTCAGTGTTTCTGGCTTTGCTTCGCTTACACGCGTGGGTGGCAGGCTGGAGTTTCGGGGCAATGAAAAACTCGTCAACATTGACGGAATGACTAGCCTGGCGGAGGTCGGGAACGAACTGATGTTCGTTTGGAACGACTCCCTGGTCGATTTCAGTGCTCTTCACGGGCTGCACCAGGTCGGCCAAAGCCAATACGGCGGGAGCGTCATACTCAACAACAATGCCATGCTGACAAACGTGGACGGCCTGATCGGGCTGAACTCGATCAGCGGCACTATCGATATCACCGGGAACGACGCGCTGAGGCATCTGGATGGTCTGGCCAACGTGACGGAGATTGGCGGCACCCTTCACATCAACTCCAATCGGTCACTGGAAAACACCTTCGGCCTGGCCCGCGTGTCCAGGATCGGGGGAAATCTGCGGGTCGACGTTAACGGTTCGCTCGTCGAACTGGCGTTGCCGAACCTTGTTAGCGTCGAAGACTACATCGAAATCGTGTTCAATGAGTCCTTGATCACGATTAGCGGCTTCAGCCAACTCGAGGAGGTCGGAAAATGGGTCTACATCAACCATAACCCCGTATTGAAGAGCCTCAGCCTGTCCGGCCTCTACTACCTGTCGTCGAGCCTGGAAATCAGGGACAACCCGCTCCTGGCCGACCTGGACGGGCTGGCCAACCTGCACGATGTCGGCGGCTACCTGTGGATCAACGGGAACCGGTCCCTTTCCAACGTCAACGGGCTGTCCAACCTGCGCTCGGTGCGTGGCGGCTTTGAATTCAACGGCAATCAGTCGATGGTCAGCCTGGGGGGACTGGAGAACCTGCTAAGCGCGGGCGGCATCGAGGTCCGGGCCAATTCACAGCTCTCGGATTGCTCCGCCCTGTCCAGGTTACTGGACCCGGTTGACGACCCGCCACATGGACCCGGCGAAGCGCTAAGCCCGATACCGGACGTCGCCGGGCCCGTAACCATCGACAACAATCATTCCGCCTGCAACTCCAGGCTCGAGGTACTGGCGAGCACCCCGGTGTTCGAAATCAACTCCGGAATGAACGACGCATGGCTCAACTGGGACACCGATGGGCAGGGGTTCTTCATCATCGTGTACCCCGAGGTGCGAACGTTGTTCCTGTCGTGGTTCACCTTCGACACCGAGCGCCCGCCGGCTGATGTTACCGCCTTCCTGGGCGAACCGGGGCATCGCTGGTTGACGGCCCAGGGTGAATACGTGGGCAACGAAGCGCTACTGACCGTCTGGGTCTCGAAAGGAGGCATTTTCGACTCGCCCTACCCCGAACCGGTGTTGGACGAGGATGGAGAAATAATCGTTGAATTCGATACCTGCAACTCCGGCACGGTCAGCTACCTGATCCCTTCCGTAAGCCTGCAGGGTTCCGTCCCGATCGAACGAATTGCCCTGGACAACGCTGCCTATTGCGCCGCGCTGAACCCACGACAGGATGTCATGACAAACCTGGATTAAGGACCTTCTCGGCCTGGTCTCGCAATGCGCCCGATTGCGGAATCAGGCCGATCCGCCTGCCTTTCCTGGTACCGACCCCTGGCGGAATATTGGACCATGCTAGACTGAACGGCGGTCGGTGACCCTCCCCGCCCATTTTGGGACAAGGCATGAAAATCTCACTCAAGTTGCTGTTGCTCGTTGTAGTAATGAGTCCGGTTGCAGTGGATGCTTCAAGCGATCTGAGATGCAGGCTTGAACCGACTGAATACGGTTGGAGCGGCCCCTGTGGAAAGCTGAATAAATTCCGGCTGTCCGTGAACATCCGGGAAACTGAATCGATTGACAGCGGCAATTGGCGGTCCGACATGGAGCCTGTCGACGTGTGGGCGGGCACCATGAACATCGGGGATAAAGCCCAGAGGCCCTTTGAAATAGAACGCTATCGCGC
>JARFQC010000151.1 GCA_029287965.1 Arenicellales bacterium | reverse complement strand
GGCGAACCGAGCATCTGCTGATATAAACGCTCCCCGGTCTCCTCGAGCTCGTCATGCAGCTGCTCTGCCGCAACAGTGGGCAGCAGGCTCATTTCCCGGCGGTCGTTGCCGCCGATGCGCATTCTCTGGACCAGGCCCTTTTTTTGCAGACTGTCAACAAAACGGGAAATGGTCGACTTCTCCAGCTGCAGCGCTGTGGCCAGTTGCTTGTGGCTGATACCCGGGCTGGCAAGTATGACGCGCAATGTATAGGCATGAGAAGGAGACAGCCCCAGGTCACGATAGGCCTCCTCCCAGATGCGGTTGATCTTCCTGGCCAGCGCGTTGACGTTAAAATACAGGCAGCGTTCAAACATGCCAGGAGGATAATCATTATTAGTTGCACATGCAACTAATAATGCATTCAGCGTGGATCGATACCACGCTCCAGCTCACCCTGAATTCGCAGTTCTCGCTTGAGGATTTTGCCGGCTGCGTTTTTAGGCAGCTCTTCGAGGAAAAAGAATTTCTTCGGTATTTCATGCCTGCCCAGTTGGTCTGCACAGTGCTGCCTGATCGTGTCGGCATCCACTGCCATGTCGTCCTTTATGCTGAGATAGGCAACCGCTATCTCGCCATGCAGCCGGTCAGGCTCACCGACAACGGCAGCCTCGCGTATAGACGGATGCTGGTATAGCACCTCCTCGATGACACGCGGGTAAACATTCATGCCATTGACGATCACCAGGTCTTTTTTGCGATCGACGATATAGAAGTAGCCGTCATCGTCGCGGTAACCGAGGTCTCCGGTGTTGAACCAGTCGCCGTGAAAGGCCTGCGCCGTTTCTTCGGGCTGATTCCAGTAGCCTTTCATCATGCTGTCGCCACGGCAGCATATCTCACCGATTTCATTGTCTGGCAGCTCATTCATTTGTTCGTCGCGTATGCTCATTTCCACGCCGGGTACCGGCAGGCCGACCGATCCTATCCGGCGCTCCCCGTCAATCGGATTGACACAGGTCACCGGTGAACACTCGGTCGGCCCGTCGCCTTCGTATATTTTCTTACCAAACTTCTCCTCGAACTGGCGCAGCACATCGACCGGCATGGACGCACCGCCCGATACACAGAATCGCAGCGATGCCAGCTTGTCTGCCGCGTCATCCGGCAAGCGCAGCAGGACGGTATACATAGAAGGGACGCCAAGAAATATAGTCGCCCGCACTGCAGCAATGGTGTCTGCGACGCCCGCAGGCTCGAACCGGGGCAACGGTGCGATGGCCGCGCCATATAGCAACGGCGTCAGCATCCCGGCTGTCGCCGCAAACGAATGAAACAGGGGCAGGACGACGAGGAAGGTATCCTTGCCGGGCTGAAGCTGCATGGCCCGAAATACGCTCGCGGTATTGGCTGCCAGGTTCCTGTGAGTCAGCATTGCGCCCTTGGGCTTACCGGTGGTCCCCGATGTATACAGGATAGCGGCTACGTCTGTTGCGGTGTCGAACACGGGCGCTGGCACCGGCAGACTGTTTTCCATCATCGCCGCCCAGTCATGACCCTCGGCTGCCGTGTGGCTGCCAGCTATCTGCACGGTCTTGCGCAATTCGGGCAGTTCACCGGCGAGCGCATCGACGGCAGCAGCGAACAGGCCGTCATACAGCAGCACTTCCACCCCGGCGTCATCGAGGATCCAGGCGATTTCTTTCGGATTCATCAGCACATTCACCGGCACGACTGTCGCGCCGCATTTGATAATGCCGAGATAGGCGATGATGAACGCATCCGAATTGATGCCGTAGAGGCCGACACGAGCCCCCTTGCCCACCTGCATGTGGGCTAATGACGCCGCTACGCGATCACTTAGCGCGTCAAGCGTGTGGAACTTCACTTCGTGGTCTGCGTGACGGATGGCGACCTTGTTGGCATAGGCACGCGCGGCCTGCCTGAATAACTCAGGCAGCGAATTGTCTTCATAGTGTTTTTGCATAGTGAACCGCTGCTGAAGGGAGTCTGTCTGTCCTGGTCGTCATGCCGAGTATAACGCGCTGCGCATCGACGTATCACTCGGTGCTACAATATGCCATTTACTGTCAACCGAATACCACGCTGACCCGTACGCCTGTCCGGGCGAACAGATAAGTCATCGTGAGGATTTCTAATGAAACTTGCCTGTCTGGACCTTGAAGGCGTCCTGGTACCCGAAATCTGGATTAATGTTGCCGAACGTACCGGCATTGACGACCTGCGCCTGACCACTCGCGATATACCCGATTACGACGAATTAATGCGCCACCGGCTTAGTGTACTGGACAAACACGATCTCAAGTTATCTGACATCCAGGACGTCATCAATGACATGGGACCGCTGGAGGGTGCCGGCGAATTTCTTGACTGGCTGCGCCAGAGATACCAGGTGGTGATACTGTCGGACACGTTCTATGAATTCGGCATGCCGCTGATGGCCCATCTTGGCTACCCGACGCTGTTCTGTCACAAGCTGGCAATAAGAGACGATCACATCGTGGATTACCGCCTGCGCCAGAACGACCAGAAACGCGAAGCCGTGAAATCCTTCCATGCGCTAAATTTCAAGGTGATCGCTGCCGGGGATTCCTACAACGACACGAGCATGCTCGGGGAAGCCGATGCTGGCATTCTGTTTTGTCCGCCGCAGAATGTAATCGATGAGTTCCCCCAGTTTCCCGTTACCACGAATTACGCTGAACTGCGGGAAGCATTCATCCACGCCGACAAGTCAATATAGCCTGTGTGACTAAATCACCTGCGCTTGCGGCCTGAATTCGATACGATACACGCAACTTAATTTGAGGAAACCACCGTGGCTACCGTCAACCTGACCAACGAAACATTCAGCGATACCGTCAATAACAACGATATCGTCATTGTCGATTTCTGGGCCACCTGGTGTGGTCCCTGCCAGAATTTCGCCCCGATTTACGAGGAAGAGTCTGAGAACCACGAAGACGTCGTCTTCGCCAAGGTCAACACTGAGGAAGAGCAGGAACTTGCCGGCTCATTCCAGATTCGTTCCATCCCGACCCTGATGATCTTCCGCGAGAAGGTGATCCTGTATTCCCAGCCCGGCATGCTCACGCCCAACCAGCTTTCCGAGCTGGTCGACAAGGTCAAGGAACTCGATATGGAAAAGGTCCATGCTGAAATTGCCGAGCAGCAGAAGAAACAGCAGAACGCCTGATTCACCGGGCAACACGGACAAACAAAAAAGGCGCACTGAAGTGCGCCTTTTTTGTTGCCTGCATGAAACGCAGCAGGACTGTCTGCTAGTCCTTCAGCCGCTCAATGCCCAGCGACTTGAGGATGTACTTTTCGTAGAGCGGCTCCGAGGTACCCTTTTTCATCTTGCGGATGAAGTACTTCTCAAACCCGATCTTGGCCAGGTGCACCCATTTGCCCTTCTTGAACCAGTTCACATTGCGCGGCGGGATCTGCGGCAAGGCCACGAATGCGGCACCGGTGTCTCCCAGGTCCGCCAGGCAGATCGCGTTCCAGGTGCCTGCCTTCTCGGGGTCACCGCCCTGCAGTTCCGCGGCAATGTTGTGGACAATCGCGGTACCCATGGATTCGATCATGTAGCCCGTTTTAGGTGCGCCGGTTGGCACCGGGGTAGCCTCGACGGGGGGAATGGCAATGCATACGCCCAGTGAATAGATGTTCTTGTGCTTGGGACTGCGCTGGTATTCGTCAACAATGACGAATCCACGTGGATTGCAGAGCCCTTCCACATTCGCGACGGCATCGACTCCCTTGAACGCCGGCAGCATCATGGAGTGCTTGAACTCGACTTCGTGCTGTTTTTTCAGTTCGCCGTTTTCGTCCATTTCATCAACGTAAATCTTGCCGTCTTCGACCTTCGTGGTCCTGGCGTTGGTGATCCATTCGATATGACGCTGGCGCAGTTCATGTTCCAGCATGCCCTTGGAATCACCTACCCCACCCAGGCCGAGATGACCGATATACGGCTCGGCAGTGATGAAGGTCATTGGCACCTTGTCGCGTATCTTGCGCTTGCGCAGGTCCGTATCAAGAATTGCGGCAAATTCGTACGCAGGCCCGAAACAGCTCGCAAACGGCATGGCGCCGATGACAACCCGGCCGGGGTCTTTGACGAATTCCTGGTAGCGGTCGTAAAACATTTCCGCGTGGTCGATAGTGCAGACGGAATGCGTGTGGCCGCCGTGCGGCCCGCTGCCCTCCACTTCCTCGAACGCCAGGCGCGGCCCGGTGGCGACAACCAGGTAGTCGTAGTCGACGCTGTCACCGCTCTCCATCCTGAGGACGTTGTTCTCGGCATCTATTTCTGTGACTGTACCGGCAATAAAACCGATATTCTTGCGTTCGACGTAGGGCCGGATTGGCATCGTGATGTCGGCACGCTTGCGCCAGCCGACAGCCGCCCATGGGTTGGACGGGGTAAACTGAAAATACTCGTTCGAATTGATCAGGGTAATCCTGTGTTCCTTTTTCAATTCGGCGCGCATTTCGTATGCCGCAGGCATTCCGCCGGTACCCGCCCCCAGAATAACGATATGTGCCATGGTGCTTCTCCTCGTTTTTATACTTGCAGACCCGGAGCCCGCCCTTCACTCTGTCAACTGCCGCACCACCCGCCGGTGACTGCTGTTGACTCTCCTCGCATTGAATTCCCGTATGCGCGGCGCAGATTCATGTCTGCTGTCCATGGTTCGGTTGTCATGCGCGTCAGGCTGTCATGTAACAGCCGCATACAAGACACCGAACGATGGAGGTGGCCGTCATTATTGTGCCAGCGCGGCATGCACGTGCCGCTTGAAATGCGAACAAGAACAGCCAATCCTGCCACGAAAGCAGTTCAGTGCCAATGCCTTGCGCGGCAAAAGTAAGGGAATTTATGCGCCGGCAGATGAATTACCGCCAGCGGGCATAAAAATGCCCCAACCCAGGGGTGTAGGCTGAGGCCAAAAAAGGGTTCTGTATTCCCAGAACCTGGTCCGCTCAGGGAGGGAAAGCGGATCACATCTAGCGATGTAGTAATTAGGACATTGGCGGATTTTGAAAGTTCAGCTTTCCGGCATGAAAACCGCAACAGCGACCATGACGATTTTGTGGTTATCTGCAGCGCAACCCTGCGGTCCGAAACGACCGTGCTGGGCCGGCTAGTGCGCCTCGTCCCAGTTCGCCCCCATGCCCACATCCACGACCAGCGGCACTTTGAGCTCGGCGACGCCGTTCATCAGGCGGCTGATATCCTCTCTGAACCCTTCGGCCATGGCATCGGGCACTTCGAAGATCAACTCGTCATGCACCTGCATAATCATGCGGATATCGGGCGCCTGTTCGCCAATCCATTCGTGCACCCTGATCATTGCCAGTTTTATCAGGTCGGCAGCAGTACCCTGCATGGGCGCATTGATGGCGGTCCGCTCCGCGTACTGGCGACGCATCGCATTACCCGAATTGATTTCCGGCAGATACAGGCGGCGGCCGAACACGGTCTCGACATATCCCTGTTCATGGGCCAGCGCGCGGGTATCGTCCATGAACTGCTTGACCCCGGGGTAGCGGTCAAAATACAGGTCAACGTACTGCTGAGCGTCGCTGCGGTCTATTTTCAGCTGCTGGGCAAGGCCAAACGCGGACATGCCGTAGATCAGGCCGAAGTTGATCGCCTTGGCCGCACGCCGCTGGTCGGTGCTTACGTCATCCAGCGCCGTGGCAAACACCTCACTGGCCGTGGCCCGATGAATATCTGCACCCTCGGCAAAGGCTTTCAACAGCCCCGGGTCGCCGGACAAGTGCGCCATGATGCGCAGCTCAATCTGCGAATAATCGGCCGACACCATGGTGCTGCCGGATGCAGGCACGAAAGCCTGGCGTATGCGCCGCCCTTCGGGGCTGCGGATCGGGATGTTCTGCAGATTCGGGTCGGTCGATGACAGGCGACCGGTGGCGGCGACGGCCTGGCGATAGGACGTATGCACGCGCCCCGTGTCAGGGTTGATCATCAACGGCAGTTTCTCCGTGTACGTCGAACGCAGTTTGCTCAATGAACGGTATTTCAGAATCAGCTCCGGCAGGGGGTAGTTGACCGCAAGCTCCTGCAGCACACCTTCCGCTGTCGAGGGCTGGCCCTTGGGGGTCTTTTTCAATACCGGCAGCTCGAGCTTCTCGAACAGGATCTCCTGTATCTGGCGCGGTGACGCCAGGTTGAAGGCCTGGCCCGCCTCCTTGTAGGCCTGCTGCTCGGTATCCAGCATGCCCTGGGCCAGCTCGGCACTTTGCCGGGCAAGCATGTCGGCCTCGATCAGCACCCCGTTGCGCTCCATGCTGGCCAGCACTGGAATCAACGGCATTTCAATTTCACGGTAGATTCTGCTCAGCGACTCGATAGCAGCCAGCGCGGGCCAGAGTTTCTCGTGCAGCTGCAGCGTGATGTCTGCATCTTCCGCGGAATAGGGCGCAGCCGTCTCAATATCTATCTCATTGAAATGCAGCTGGTTTTTTCCCTTGCCTGCAATATCTTCGTAGTGGATGGTCTTGTGGCCCAGGTGCTTCAGCGCCAGGGTATCCATGTCGTGGCGGGACGCGGTCGAATCCAGTACGTAGGATTGCAGCATGGTGTCGTGCACTATTCCCTGCATGGCTATACCGTGATTGGCCAGCACCTGCATATCGTACTTCAGGTTCTGGCCTATCTTGCCTGTGGCCGGGTCTTCCAGCAGGGGGCGCATACGTTCCAGTACCTGCTCACGATCCAGTTGCTCAGGGGCGCCGGGATAGTCATGCTGCAAGGGAACATAAGCGGCTTCCCCGGCCTTCAATGCAAAGGACAGGCCGACGATACGTGCCCGCATCGGGTCGAGGTCCGTCGTCTCGGTGTCGAAGGCAAATTCGCCACTATCGGCGAGTCGCTCAAGCCAGCTGTCCAGGGATGATTCGTCGACTACGACATCATACTCGACTGCGTCAGCCGTCATATCACGCGCCCCGCCCAGCTCGTTGAGCCAGGTCTTGAACTGCAGTTCGGCATACAGGGCCCTGAGCTTCTCTTCGTCCGCGTCACCGATGGTGAGATCGGCAAGACCGGCAGGCAGATCGACATCGAGCCGGATGGTCACCAGCTCCCTCGAAAGCGGCAACTGCTCGAGCGCGCCACGCAGGTTTTCGCCCAGCTTGCCCTTAACGCTGTCTGCCTGCGCCATCAGGGCGTCGAGACTGCCATACTCGTTGATCAGCTTAGTCGCCGTTTTTGGGCCGACTTTGGGTACGCCCGGAATATTGTCGGCCGTGTCGCCGGTCAGGGCCAGGAAGTCGATAAACTTCTCGGGCGGTACACCGTATTTGCTGTTGACCCCGGCCGTATCCGTGTACGTCGAGGTCATGGTGTTGACCAGCGAGACGTGATCATTGACCAGCTGTGCCATGTCCTTGTCGCCGGTCGAA
>JARFQC010000201.1 GCA_029287965.1 Arenicellales bacterium | reverse complement strand
GCCGGAAGGTCTGATCTTCATCCCATGGTTCGATGCCGGTCGCCTGGTCAACAAGCTGACGCTCGACGCGACCGATCCATTGTCCAAGGAAACGGACTTCAAGAAGTGCGCGGTCAAAATCGTACGTGCCTGATCTGACTGGCTGATACAGGCAAACGGACACTCAGCGATGACCATCGAGTTCTCGGACAAGCGCAGGAAGTTCTTCGGCGACGCTGCACGCACGGTCGGCGGTGTCGGTCTAGCAGCACTGATGCTGGGACTTTACACGCGCCAGTCGCGGGCGCTGCCGGCCGCAGCGGTCCGCCCGCCCGGGGCGCTCGATGAAGATGCCTTTCTCGGTGCGTGCATCCGTTGTGGCCTGTGTGTGCGTGACTGTCCCTACGACACGCTCAAGCTCGCGCGACCCGGTGAAACCGTTGCCCTCGGTACGCCATATTTCACGGCGCGCGATATCCCCTGCGAGATGTGCGTGGACATTCCCTGCGTGAAGGCCTGCCCGACCGGTGCTCTGGATCATTCGCTGGACAATATCGCCGATGCGCGCATGGGACTGGCCGTCGTCATTGACCAGGAAGCCTGTATTGCCTTCCGGGGCCTGCGCTGCGAAGTATGCTTCAACATTTGCCCGGTACGCGGCAAGGCCATCGAGATCGAGTATCAGCACAACAAGCGCAGCGGCAAGCACGCACTGTTCATCCCCGTGGTGCATTCCAGTGACTGCACCGGCTGCGGAAAGTGTGAACAGGCTTGCATACTCGAAGAGGCGGCTATCAAGGTCATGCCCATCAACCTCGCAAGGGGCAAGATGCAGGAGACGTACCGACTGGGCTGGGAAGAAAAGCGCAAGGCCGGCGAGTCACTGATAGGAACCGATGACAAGCACCAGTACAACCTGCCGGAAGGCATGCGTTATGACTACGAAGGGCAGGGCCTGATACGGGAAGAGTCGGGACCCGTGCCGTTCTCCGACAACCCGCTGGATGCCCTTAACGGCAACAAGGATGGCCTGTGATGGCGGATACCGTAACAAGTCCGGGGTCTGAAGCGGTTGCAACGAAAGGCTGGCTGCAAGCCAACAAGTGGCTGCTGTTGCGACGGTCTTCCCAACTGTTCATCCTGGCGCTGTTCCTGCTCGGGCCACTGGCAGGCATCTGGATCGTCAAGGGCAATCTTGCCTCCAGTCTGGTACTGGGCGCGCTGCCGCTGACCGATCCGTACGTGCTACTCCAGTCGCTGCTCACGGGCTCCTGGCCGGAGAATGCGGCAATCACCGGCGTGGTAATTGTCACGGTTTTTTATCTTCTGTTTGGCGGCAGGCTTTACTGTTCATGGGTCTGCCCGGTCAACATCATCACTGACACCGCTGCCTGGCTGCGCCAGCGCCTGGGCCTGAAAGGCGGGGCACGTTTTACACGCAATACCCGCTTCTGGCTGCTGGGTGCGACGTTACTGCTATCAATCGTGACGGGTACCATTGCCTGGGAACTGGTTAACCCGGTCTCGATGGTGTTTCGTGGGCTGGTCTTCGGCATGGGCCTGGCATGGGGCGTTGTGCTGGTCATATTCATGCTGGACCTGCTGGTCAGCAAGCGTGCCTGGTGCGGCAGCCTGTGCCCGGTCGGCGCGTTTTACAGCCTGCTGGGTCATACCAGTCTGCTGCGCGTTTCGGCTACAAACCGTGCCGCCTGCGATGACTGCATGGACTGCTTCGTGGTCTGCCCCGAACCGCAGGTGATCAAGCCTGCACTGAAAGAAATTCCGGCCGGTACAGGGCCGTTGATCCTGTCCAGCCAGTGCACCAACTGCGGCCGCTGCATCGATGTTTGCGCAGAGGACGTGTTCCAGTTCGATGCACGATCCCATAACACAAGGACCGGTTTGGTCTCCAACAAGCGAGAGGTTGCGTCATGAAAAAAATCATACTGATGAGGATGGCTGTCATGGTCGGCTTGATCGGGCTCAGTGCCCACGCATTGGCTGAGAATGTACAGTCGCTGCGCGGCGCAGCCCTTGAAGAGAACTCGACAGACGCGATAGTCATGCAATACCAGAAAGACGAAGAACCCATCCCGCGCGACTACCTGCAGCAGCCTCCGCTCATTCCACACCAGATCGCCGGCTACCAGGTCACGATCAAGCATAACAAGTGCCTGAGCTGTCACAGCTGGAGCAACTACAAGGCCAAGGGTGCGACCAAGATCAGCCAGACGCACTTCGAAAATCGTGACGGCGCCGTCATGTCCAATGTGTCGGCAAGGCGCTATTTCTGTTCGCAGTGCCACGTGCCACAGGTCGATGCCGAGCCACTGGTGGAAAACACCTTCGAGCCGGTAGACGCAATGCGTCATTAATGCACGGCCAGTCTGCGACAACATAGGGAGAATCAAAATGGCCAAGAAGGGCATACCACTATCCGTCCTGATCATCGGTGTCATACTCGGCATCCTTTTCTGGGGCGGTTTCAACTGGTCACTGGAATTGACCAATACCGAGGAATTCTGCATTTCATGCCATGAAATGCGTGACAACGTGTACGTCGAATACAAGGATACGATCCACTACAACAACCGCACCGGCGTGCGCGCGACATGCCCCGACTGCCACGTACCGCGCGAGTGGGTATACAAGATCCGCCGCAAGATCCAGGCAACCAACGAGCTGTATCACAAGGTGCTCGGTACTATCGACACGCGTGAGAAGTTCGAAGCCAAGCGGCTGGAACTGGCCAGGCATGAATGGGACCGCATGAAAGAAAACGATTCACGTGAGTGCCGCAACTGTCATAACTACGATTACATGGATTATCCGTCGCAGGGTCGTCGTGCCATGGACAACCATATCCGCGGTTTCGACAATAGCCTGACGTGCATCGACTGCCACAAGGGTGTGGCGCACGAACTGCCTGATATGTACAAGGACGACGCCAGCGCCGTGATATTGAAACACTAAATTCCCATCCCTCCAGATGGTCATGCCCTGCCGTAAGGCGGGGCTTTTTTTATGATGGGTCGTTTCGTTATAAACTCGAATTCAACATCACGTCATCCCGGACTCGGCGCAGCGAAGATCCGGAACCCAGAGACTTTCATGCATACAGGTTCATGTTGGTTCGCATAATTTCCATCTTGCTACTGATGCTGGTCATCACGCAGGCAACACGTGCCGACGAACGATTGCTCGTCTATGCCGGTGCGGCCAGCAAACCACCTACTGAGGAAGCCGCGGCAGCATTCACAGAGGCTACGGGCATCGAGGTAGATGTGTTGTTCGGTGGCTCAGGATATGTGTTGTCGCAGATGAAGCTGGCACGCCATGGTGACCTGTATTTTCCGGGTTCATCGGATTACATGGAAAAGGCAAAGCGCGATGGCGACGTCATCGCTGCAACAGAACGGATCATTGTTTATCTCGTGTCTGCTATAAATGTTCAGAAAGGCAATCCGAAAGACATCCGCACACTGGAAGATCTCGCCCGGCCGGGTATACGTGTTGCGATAGCCAATCCCGACGGTGTCTGCGTGGGTAGCTATGCCGTAGAGATCATAGACCGGCGCATGAACAATGAGCTGAAGGCCGGGTTCAGAAACAACCTGGTCAATTATGTCGGCAGCTGTTCCAAGACCGCATCTGCCATATCACTGAAAGCTGTCGATGCTGTGATAGGCTGGCGGGTCTTTCAGCACTGGGATCCGGACCGTATAGAAACCATTCCCCTGCAACCGGAGCAGGTGCAGCGCATCGGTTATATACCCATCGCAATTACACGCTATTCGAAGCAACCGGATGCTGCACAGCGGTTTATAGACTTTCTTGCCTCTGCTGAAGGGCAGGCAATATTTGCCCGTTACCAGTACTTTGCTACAGCCGATGCTGCGATGAAGTGGGTCGGGGATGACAAACCTGTCGGTGGTGAATACATCGTGCCAGAGGAATGGCTGAGTCCGTCCACGGT
>JARFQC010000174.1 GCA_029287965.1 Arenicellales bacterium | reverse complement strand
CGACCGGATTCTTGTCCGTTTCGAGCAGGCCGTCATCACGATCGGCTTTGCCGCCGCAACGCTGCTGCTGTTCGCCAACGTCGTGGCGCGCTATGCCTTCGACAGCGGTTTCCCCTGGGTGCTGGAGGCGGTGCAGTACCTGTTCGCCTGGGTGGTGCTGATCGGTGCCGCCTACGGTATTCGCGAGGGCATCCACCTCGGCATCGATATCCTGACGATACGCTTTCCGGAAGCTGTACAGCGCTGGCTGGGGCTGACTGCCGTCGCCGTCTGCCTGGGTTTCTCCATCCCCGTACTGTGGCTGTCCATCGAGTACACCTGGAAGATCCGGCAATGGGGCGACCTCAGCCTCGACCTGCAGATTCCGCAGTGGATTCCATACCTGGCGATTCCTGTCGGCATGAGCCTGATGACCTGGCACCTGGTCATGGTCGGCATATCAATCTGGCGTGGCGAGCAGCTGCACGTCGGACGCAGTGAACATGACGCCGTGCTGACCCGGGAGATCGAAGAATGAGCGCAGCGGTGCTGTTCGGCGGCCTGATCGGCCTGCTATTGCTGGGTGTTCCGATCGCCATCAGCCTGGGCTTTACCAGCCTGGCCTTTATCGCGCTCGGCACCGACGATCCGCCCGTGATCGTGGCGCAGAAGCTGTTCGACACCATGGAACATACCACGCTGCTGGCGATCCCTTTCTTCGTACTGTCATCGCACTTCCTGACCAGTGGCGGCGTATCCCGCAGACTGATCGATTTCGCCCGCGCACTGGTCGGCTGGATGCACGGTGGACTGGCCATGGCGGCGGTCGTGTCCTGCATGTTCTTCGCCGCTATTTCCGGTTCATCGCCGGCCACGGTTGTTGCGATCGGCTCGATCATGATCCCCGGCATGATAAATGCCGGGTATGAAAAATCATTTGCGGTCGGCACGATTGCCACGGCCGGCAGCCTCGGCATCCTGATCCCGCCGTCCATTCCCATGATTGTTTACGCCGATGCCGTTGAGGAATCAGTCGGCAAGATGTTCATTGCCGGCATCATCCCGGGCCTCATGATGGGCGGCCTGCTCATGCTCGTGACCTGGCTGTATGCACGCTATCGCGATATGCCACGCGAGCCCTGGCAGGGTTGGCGCCACCTGCTGCAATGCTTCCTGCGCGCATTCTGGGGGCTGCTGCTTATCTTCATCGTCGTTGGCGGCATATACGGCGGCATTTTCACGCCCACCGAAGCGGCCGCGGTTGCGGCCGTTTACTCCGCATTCATCGCGCTGTTCGTCCATCGTGATCTTGCTTTCAGCGGCGTGCCGGAAGTCATGCTGAATGCCGCCAAGATGACCAGCATGCTGATGTTCATCATTGCCTGCGCGATGATCTTCGCCCATGCGCTGACAGAGCAGCAAATACCGCAGGACCTGGCCAGAAGCATAATGGATAAAGATCTGAGTCCGCATGCCTTCCTGCTCCTGGTCAACGTCATCCTGTGGTTTGCCGGTGATTTCATGGAACCGTCAGCAATCCTGCTGATCATGGCGCCGCTGTTTCACCCGATTGCCGTTTCGCTGGGTATCGACCCGATCCATCTTGGCATTATCATGACCACCAACATGGAAGTGGGCATGATCACGCCGCCAGTCGGCCTCAACCTCTACGTAGCTGCCGGCCTGTCCGGCATGAGCCTGGGTGCGGTGACGCGCGCCGCCGTGCCCTGGATGCTAGTTCTGATCGTTGCCCTGCTACTGATCACGTATATCCCCTGGCTGTCGCTGGTGCTGGTTGAGGCCATGTTTTAATGGCGAATGAAACTAAAGCTGACGCGACCATCTCGCTGGTGCTATCGACCTGCCCGCAGGACGCAGCGGAGAGGCTGTCCGGAATGCTGGTGTCATCAGGGTTGGCCGCCTGTGTGAATATACTGCCTTCAGTTACCTCCGTGTATCGATGGAAGGGAAAAGTGGAAAAGGATACTGAGGCACTATTGGTGATAAAATGCGCGGCCGGCAACTACGCAGCACTCGAGCAACGACTGCGCGCCGAACATCCGTACGAACTTCCTGAAATCATCACTGTCCCAGAAGTTGGCGGACTTCCGGCATATTTACAATGGGTTAGCGATCCAGAGCAGACATTATGAAAAACTTTCACCACACCATAACCAGGACGCTGCTGCTGTTGCTGATGGCCGTCCTGTCTACCACCGGGCAGGCCCAGGACGATGAACTCCTCGAGCCGGACAAGGCCTTTGCGATGCAGGAACCGGTAGTCAGGGAGGACAGTATCGCCCTGACCTGGAAGATCGCACCCGATTACTACCTGTACCAGAACAAATTCAAGTTCGAGATCGAAGGTTCCGATGTCGATCTGGCCAAGCCGGACATGCCGGCCGCAATTCGCAAGAACGACGAGTTCTTCGGCGAAGTCGACATTTACAAGAAAGACGTAACGGTAACGCTGCCGCTGCGGCGTGCTGGCAAAGACAGCCAGAAGGTCGTGCTCAAGACCGTCGTGCAGGGCTGTAATGACCCGGTTGGGGTGTGCTATCCACCTATCCGCAAGAGTCATGAGCTGGAATTACCTGCCATAACTGCGGCCGTCGCTGCAGAACCGGAAACCGCCAAAGAACCCATTCCGGGCGGTGCTGCACCCGCATCCAGACAGTCGCTTGACGCCCTGCTCAGCTCAGCCGACGACGAGTTCCTGCCGCCTGACCAAGCCTTCATTCTCAGTGCCACAGCGACATCGCCTGACAAGGTCAGAGTGTCCATCATCGCGGCGGAAGGCTACTACCTGTACCGAAGCAAGTTTGCCTTCAGCAGTGCCACCGACGGGATCGAGGTTGCGCCATACACGCTGCCCAACGGCAAAGTGAAGGACGACCCGTTCCTTGGCAGGCAGGAAATCTTCTACAACAAATTTGAACTCGACCTGAAGCTTACCGGCAACACCGCTGCCGGCCAGTTCGACCTTGTGGCCAAGTACCAGGGCTGCGCAGAGCGTGGCATCTGCTACCCGCCGATTACCAAGACCATAAACGTACAGCTTCCAGCAGGCGGAGACAGACAGCCGGTGGCCGCTACACCCGATGCAATCACTAGCGGTGATCAAGCGGCAGCTGGCACTCCCGATGCGGAGATGTCAGAGGAAGAGGGCATAGTCGCCATCCTGGCCGGCGGCAGCATGTGGACAACCATCGCGGCATTTTTCGTCTTCGGCCTGGCGTTATCACTGACGCCCTGCGTCTTTCCCATGATACCCATCCTGTCCGGCATCATCGTCGGCCAGGGCACCGAGGTCACCCGCGGCAAATCTTTCATGCTCTCTGTTGTCTATGTGCTGGGCATGGCCGTCATGTACACCTCAGCCGGCATACTCGCAGGCATGACCGGGGAACTGCTGTCGTCGGCTTTCCAGAATCCGTGGGTGTTGACCACGTTCAGCCTGGTCTTCGTCCTGCTCGCCCTGTCCATGTTCGGCTTCTATGACCTGCAGCTCCCGACCAGCCTGCAAAGCAAGTTGTCGGAAACCTCGCACAGGATGCGTGGCGGCGCCTACGGTGGCGTGCTGATCATGGGCATGCTGTCGGCACTGATCGTCGGGCCGTGCGTTGCCGCGCCTCTGTCAGGCGCACTGCTGTATATCGGCCAGACGGGTGATGTAGTCCTGGGCGGCGTTGCGCTGTTCGTGATGTCGCTCGGCATGGGCGTCCCGCTGCTGCTTATCGGGGCCTCGGCCGGATCATTGCTGCCCAAGGCCGGTACCTGGATGAATGCGGTCAAGGCGGTCTTCGGCGTGATGCTGCTGGCCGTCGCCATCTGGCTGATGGAACGCGTCATACCGGCCTCGATGACGATGCTGTTGTGGGCCGTGCTGCTGATTGTGTCAGCAACCTATATGAGTGCACTGGACAACCTTCCCGAGCAGGCGTCAGGCTGGCGCAGGCTATGGAAGGGCATCGGGCTGGTCATGATGCTGTATGGCGCTGCACTGTTTATCGGCGCAATGACCGGGGCGCATGATCCACTCAATCCACTGGAAAAAATTACTGCCCCTGGCCAGGCCTCATCCGGAGAAAGCACCCATGAAGGCCTGGAGTTTACCGCGGTTAAAGGACCCGAGGCACTGCAGGCGGCACTGCGAAACGCCTCGGAGAATGGACGACCGGTGTTGATCGACTTTTATGCCGACTGGTGTGCGGAATGTATTCGCATGGAAAACACGACGTTCAAGTCTGCCAAGGTAAATCAGGCGCTGGATGGTTTTACCCTGCTGCAACTGGACGTCACGGCGAATGACGATGCCGACAAGGCGGTGCTGAAAGGATTCAAACTGTTCGGGCCGCCCGCCTTGATTTTCTTTGCCCCGGATGGCCAGGAAGCGAGGGCACAGCGAGTAGTCGGATACCAGGACAGCGACACCTTCACGGCCACCATAAATAAGGCGATTGCCAGCTGGTCTGGCGGGTAAACAACCTTGAACAGTACTCGATGGCTGCTTATCGGCAGTGCCCTGGTCGCGTTGCTGGTTGGATTCTATGCATCAAACAGATTAAACAATGAGCCTGATACTGCGCCGGCAGACATAACTTTTGAAGAACTGGTCCTGCCTGATCTGAGCGGCGGCATGCAGCCGCTCGATAAATGGAACGGCAAGCTTTTGCTGATTAACTTCTGGGCCACATGGTGCCCACCCTGCATAGAAGAAATTCCGCTCTTTATGCGTCTGCGTGAGCGATACGCCGACAGGGGCTTCGAGGTAATCGGTATCGCCATCGATGATGAACAGAAGGTCCGCAACTTTCAGGACCAGCACAGTATCAGCTACCCGGTCCTGCTCGGTGGCGACAATGGCATCAGCCTGATGCAACGGTTCAACAACCGCCTGGGCGCCCTGCCTTTCAGCGTTCTGTTCGACCCACAGGGCAAAGCGGTTCATTTCAAACCCGGCGCCTTCAGTGAGCAGGAGCTCGAAGCTCTTATCAACAAACACATATAGCACGGCGAGGCCCTGCTTATACAGCTATAATTCCCAATCATTACAGTTGGTTATAGCCAATACACTCGCTTAATGTAGTATATTATGATATTCTTATAAAGAATTTACTGCATGGTCCGCTGTGATGTCCCGTTTACGCATTCATTCATTATTCATACTCCTCGTCGCAGTCTTCTCAACCGGTGCCGCATACGCCCAGGGGCAACTCCGAACCGTTGAAATGGCAGATGGCGAGAGCATGGATTTACGCGCCTTCACATCTCCGAACAGCGAGGACATACTGCTCTGGTTTCCATGCGATCAGGGCATGGGTACCGCAGAACTGGACTTCGCTGAAGCACTCTCGCAAGCCGGCCAGGAAGTCTGGTTGGCTGATCTCCTCGGCATGTATTTCCTCCCGGTTGCACCAAGCAGCATGCGTACGATCCAGGGCCACGAGGTGGTTGAAACTGTCGAGATGCTGCAAAATGAGGACGGGCGCGCGGTATACCTAGTAACAGCCGGGTTCGGCTCCATTCCGGTACTACGCGGTGCACGGCTGTGGAAAGAAAAATATACCGGCACGGCACAGGAAAACCACATAAAGGGCGTCATCCTGCTCTATCCGGAACTGCATGCCCGGGAACCCGAGCCGGGTCACGAGCTCGAATACCTGCCTGTCGTCCAGCACACCACAACACCGGTCATGATCATGCAGCCGCAGCTGACCCCGGCCCGGTTCTGGCTGCATCGCCTGACGGAGCGGCTCGAATCCGGTGGCGCAGCGGTACAAACCACCATCCTACCGGGCGTGCGCGGCTATTTTTTCGTCAAACAGGCCTCCACACCGGCTGAAGACGCGATGACGCTGCAGCTGCCGACCCTGGTTCTGGATGCGCGTGATAAACTCGAGGCCACTAACAAGAGCGCGGTAAACCAGGTATCCGAACGATGAAAAAATGGCTGTCCATACTGTTGCTGCTGAGCCTCCCGCTGACCCCTGCCATCGCCGGCGAACTCAAGGAATACAACGGCCCTGAACTGCCCGACTTCTCCCTGCCGGACATGCATGGAACCATGCAAAGCCTGTCGGATCACCGCGGCAAAGTGGTCCTGCTAAATTTCTGGGCAACGTGGTGTCCGCCCTGCATCAAGGAAATGCCCTCGATGCAGCGGCTGGAAAAACAATTGCAGGGCCGTGATTTCACTATCGTTGCGGTAAACATGGGCGAAGACGAACAGACCATCAACGCCTTCCTGGAAAAATATCCGGTAGATTTCACCATCCTGCTCGACAAGGACGGAAAGATCCTGAACAGCTGGAAAATCGTCGCTTTCCCCACCACCTTCCTGGTTGACCGCAGCGGCCGCATCAGCCACGCCCTGTTCGGCGGAATGGAATGGGATGAACCCGCTGCTGTTGCCGTCGTGGAATCACTGCTCTCACAGGACTGATAGCGCCCGAACACCCCTGGAATACCCCGCGGCTGAAATAATAAATGCCGCCATCTTCGCCAATCCGGTAATAATTTCGCGCCGAACTGGACAATTTTAAGGCGATTCGGCAACATAGGCCTCAACTGGCTTACTCTGAATCTGCGGCGCGTAATACATCATAAAATGACAAGAATTCTCGTTCTGCATGGCCCCAACCTGAACATGCTGGGCACACGTGAACCGCAGCATTACGGGGCCACCTCACTCGACGATATCAACGCCGCACTGCAGGCTAGCGCGGCAGAGCAGGGCGCAGACATCGAAGTCCGCCAAAGCAATGCCGAACATGAACTGGTCGAAGCCATTCAGCAGTCCCGCGGCCAGGTCGACGTCATCATTATCAATCCGGCAGCGTTTACACATACCAGTGTCGCCATACGCGACGCGCTGGCAGCTGTCGGCATCCCGTTTATCGAAGTACATCTTTCCAACGTGCATGCCCGGGAACGGTTCCGGCAGCACTCCTATCTGTCCGAACTCGCTGCCGGCGTCATCAGCGGCCTGGGACCAATAGGCTACCGTCTCGCCCTTGCGGCAGCGATCGACATGACAACAAACGAAGGCTGAACATGGATATAAGAAAAGTAAAAAAACTCATAGAACTGCTGGAGAACTCCCAGCTGGCCGAGATAGAAATAAAGGAGGGCGAGGAGGCCATACGCATCAGCCGGGCATCGTCAACACCCGCGCCTGTCGCAGCAGCCGCTCCAGCGTCCGCGCCTGTGGCTGCGGTACCGCCCGCGGAAACAGACGAACCGGCCGCGAACAGTGTCCCGGACGGGCATGCGGTGACCTCTCCGATGGTCGGCACCTTCTACGCCTCTCCCTCACCCGAAGCGAAAAACTTCTGCGAAGTCGGCAGCAAAGTGAAAGTGGGGCAAACCCTGTGCATTATCGAAGCGATGAAAATCTTCAACGAGATAGAAGCTGACAAGGCCGGCACGGTCATTGCGATACTCAAAGAGAACGGTGATCCTGCCGAATTCGGCGAAGCACTGTTCGTCATCGAATAACCATGATCAAAAAGGTAGTCATAGCCAATCGGGGCGAGATCGCCCTGCGTATTCAACGCGCCTGCCGCGAACTGGGCATCGAGACAGTGGCGGTTCACTCCGAGGCGGACCGGGATGCGAAGTACGTCAAGCTCGCTGAGGAGTCCGTATGCATCGGCCCTCCCCCCGCGACACAGAGCTATCTGCATATACCCGCAATCCTGAGCGCTGCCGAAGTGACCGATGCTGATGCCATTCATCCGGGTTACGGCTTCCTGTCCGAGAATGCCGATTTCGCTGACCTGGTCGATGCCTGTGGCTTCATATTCATCGGCCCGACGGGCAGCAATATTCGTACCATGGGCGATAAAGTGGCCGCCATCCAGGCCATGCAGAAGGCCGGCGTACCGTGTGTACCGGGCTCAGACGGCGTGCTGGGTGACAACGACAAGGAGAACATGCGCCTGGCACGGGAAATCGGTTACCCGATCATCATCAAGGCTTCCGGCGGCGGCGGCGGTCGCGGCATGCGCGTTGTACATACCCAGTCGAACCTGCTCAACTCCATTTCCCTGACCCAGGCTGAAGCAGGTGCCGCCTTCAACAACCCGGATGTGTACATGGAGAAATTTCTCGAGCATCCACGTCACATAGAATTCCAGGTCCTGTCAGACAAGCATGGCAATGCCGTTCATCTAGGCGAGCGCGACTGTTCAATGCAGCGCCGCCACCAGAAAGTGGTGGAAGAAGCGCCGGCCCCGGGCATAACGCCCGAACAACGCAGCGAGATCGGCGACCGCTGCGCCGAGGCGTGCCGCCAGATCGGTTATCACGGTGCCGGGACATTCGAGTTTCTGTATGAAAACGGTGAATTCTATTTCATCGAGATGAATACCCG
>JARFQC010000156.1 GCA_029287965.1 Arenicellales bacterium | reverse complement strand
CTGGCCAGCGCAGCAAGCATCGAACCATAGTGCAGGGGACCGGTGGGCGAAGGTGCAAAGCGCCCGACGGGTACAGCGGTCATGTATTCAGTATGCGACTGATTGCATTGGAAAGGTCACGGCTAGGTGCGGATTCAAGTTCTCCGCGTACCAGCCAGGCAAGTATGCGGTCACGGTCACGGCCCAGGCCCTTGTAGTGAAGCTGCTGTTCAGTCATGGAATTAATCGCCGAAATGAGCAGGCTGTTCAGCCTCGCATTGGCCCGGATCTCTTCGCAGTCTTTATGGTATGTGCGTATCGTGAACAGTGACGCGCGTTGTTCCGGAAACGGCCACAGGGTCTGTCTTTCCGTGCGCATGAACAGGCGGGGTGACTGTGGCTCGAAGCGACGGTCGTGGCGCCTGTTTACGGCGTGATTCACCTGGACACGGGGGTGATGATTGAGGTGCGAGTCGGTAGTCAGGCCCCAGGCAAAGCGGACGTAGGGACCTTTGTTGACAATGGCGTCTACCATGGCCGCGGCGGTGCGGGTGTCGTTCTGCATGCCGGCCACGGGCTTGTGTACCTGCTGAAAGGGCTGGCCGATTTTATCTTCGGCCGACCAGCGATTGGCCATGCACAGGTGAATAGCCCCGAGCCAGTCACGGCCGAAGGCTGACTTGCACACGATGGCGAAGTCTTCCTGCACCTGGCAGGCCAGTGCATCCAGGGCGTCGTGATAGTCGGGTCTTGGCGAGCGGCTGGTAGTGCTCGTGCCGAGAAAATGCAGCTGCTTATCGAACACAAGTGTCTCTTCAGTCAGCTTGCATTCCAGTGCAATCTCCTGATCCGAATGACTCTTTAGCGAAAAGTAATCGGGATGCTCCAGCGTCAGGCGCTCGATGATGAAGTGCGCGATCGAGTACAGCACGTCCGCAGGCAGCATGTGGGTGCGGTAGTATTTTGACAGGCGTTCGCGCCGGGCATTGAGCTTGATCTGCCGGTATTCGAAAAAGCGATTGTCGATCTGAAAGATTTTCTGATCGGCATCGCCGTTGCCAAAGTCCTGGCCGAAGGCATTGAGCGCCGGACCGACATCGTATTTACCGGTTTGCAGCGGAACATAGTTGGCAGGCTGTTGCAGGGTGCTGCCGTAATCTTTTGCTTCACTCATTGTGTCAGGCGTTGCAGGGCCTCGGTGTACTTGTCCTGTGTCTGGCGGACAATGTCTTCAGGTATCGCCGGTGCAGGCGGCTGCTTGTTCCAGCCGGTGGATTCCAGCCAGTCCCTGACGAATTGCTTGTCGAAGCTCATCGGGCTGCTGCCCGGTGCGTAGCTGTCCAGTGGCCAGAAGCGTGATGAATCCGGCGTCAGGGCTTCATCTATCAGGACCAGCTGCTGCTGCTCATCGAGCCCGAATTCGAACTTGGTATCGGCAATGATGATGCCCCGTTCCAGGGCATAGCCGGCAGCGTATTCATACAATGCAAGGCTGGTATCCCGCAGTTGTTTTGCGTGCGTTTCTCCGATGATCTCAGTCATGGCCTCAAAGCTGATATTTTCGTCATGCATCCCCGCATCGGCCTTGGTCGATGGCGTGAACAGCGTGTCGGGCAGGCGTTCTGCAAGCTGCAGTCCGGCAGGCAGCCGCAGACCGCATATGCTGGATGAGGCCTGGTACTCCTTCCAGCCGGAACCTGCCAGGTAGCCGCGTACGATGGCTTCGACCGGCAGGACCCTGGACTCGCGAACGATCATGCTGCGCCCCGTCAGCCAGTCCCGTTCCCCGGCAGTCAGGCCCAGCTCGCTGATGTCAGTGCCGAGGTAGTGGTTGGCGATGATATGACGGGTGTTTTCAAACCAGAAGCGTGACACGGCTGTCAGTATGCGGCCTTTACCCGGGATCGGATTGGGCATCACGACGTCGAAGGCGGACAGGCGGTCGCTGGCCACGAACAGCAGGTGCCGGTCATCAATGCGGTAAATGTCACGTACTTTGCCGCTGGCAATATGTTCAAGGCTGGAAATACGGGCGGGTTCCGGTGTATTCATGGGTTCTGTCCTGGCACCTGTACTGTTTCAGAATTGCTGTTGCAGCGGTTATCAGGCGGCATGCTCATCGATAAACTCGCGTATGAAATGCAGTGGACGCGCACTGCTGAAGTGCGCCACGGGTTCGCCGTCGCGAAACATCATTATGGTAGGGAAACCGCGCACGTTGTAGCGCCCCGCGAGTTTCATGTTTTCACCTTCATCGACCTCCAGCTTGGCCAGTTTAACCTCGCCATTGCGTTCTTCGACGGCCTTCTCGAGGTTGGGTGCAATGACCCGGCACGGCGCACACCAGTCGGCCCAGAAGTCGACCAGCACCGGCAGCTGATGGGATGCGGCAATGACGCGATCAGCAAAATCGATCAGGTTTACATCGAATACATGCCGGTTGCCCGGCCGGGTGAAGTGCATGGTTTCAGTTCGTCTTTAGCTGGCTTTGTTGGTTCAGGAAGCCCAGCAGTATTTCGCGTGCAGCGCGGCTGTCGACTTCCTCGCGTGAGCGGGCAGCAGTATATCCTTCCTTGCGCATATCAGACAGTGCGGCACGCGATGTCAGGCGCTCGTCTACCAGGTGCACCGGCAGCTTATAGCGGCCATTGAGGCGATTGCCGAAACGCCTCGCCAGCAGTGTGATCTCGTTGTCGCTGTCGTCCATGTTGAACGGCTCGCCGACAATGAGTGCATTCGGCTGCCATTCCTCGATAAGCCTGCTGATGTGCTGCCAGTCCGGCTGGTTGTTTCTGACCGCCACCGTGTCGAGCGGGTTGGCGGAGCATGATACCGAGTTGCCTACAGCCACCCCGATGCGGCGGGTGCCGAAGTCGAATGCCAGGTAGGTCTCAGGTGTCATGCGTGGCCTGTTTCAGTGCTCATGCGTGCCAGGTCAATTCCCGCCAGGCTGGCTGCCGCTGACCAGCGCTGTTCAACGGGTGTCCGGAATACCAGCTCGGTATCTGCCGCCGCGTAAACCCAGGCGTTATCGGCCATTTCCTTCTCCAGCTGACCGCTGTCCCAGCCGGCGTAGCCCAGTGCGATCAGGCAGTCGGGAACGTCGAGGCCGTCGGCCAGTGCATCCAGCAGGTCACGCGAGGTGGTCAGTTGCAGATCGTCGCTGATGGCAAGACTGTTCTCCCAGTTGCCGCAGGGGCGGTGCAGGACGAAGGCCTGTTCGGGTCGAACCGGTCCACCCAGCCAGATCGCCTGGTCGGGTTGTACAAGCTTGCCCGTTTCCATACCCACGC
The DNA here is from genome assembly GCA_029287965.1 of Arenicellales bacterium. Taxonomy (GTDB): domain Bacteria; phylum Pseudomonadota; class Gammaproteobacteria; order BMS3Bbin11; family BMS3Bbin11; genus JARFQC01. The sequence goes on along the minus strand of JARFQC010000156.1, from coordinate 4,041 downwards.
CTGCGAAGAGTTCTGCGAGCGACATGTCCAGCGGCTGGGTGATGACGATTCCCATGCAGCCCTGTTCGTCATGCGCGCAGATGAGCGTAACGGACTGGTGGAAGTTTGGATCCTCGAGGCTGGGCATCGCGATCAGGAAATGGTTGGTGAGTGACTGCATGGCAGACTACTGGCTCTCCAGGCGGTCGCCGTGGAGAAACTTCCAGGTCCGGGAAATATGCAGGATGTCATAGTCCTTGGCGATGTTTTCCGGAAAGGGTGCGTAGGGCGCAGCCAGTTTGACGATGCGTATGGCAGCGTCATCCAGGGCCTTGATGCGCGAGGAGCGGACGATGTTGATACTGTCCAGGCTGCCGTCCTGCCTGATGGCGACATCCAGCAGCAGGCTGCCGGTCAGGTTGCGTTTCTTGGCTTCTTCGGGGTAATTGAGGTTGCCGATGCGTTCAACCTTGCTGCGCCAGGCATCCATGTAGCTGGCAAAGCGGTATTCACGGGTGCTGGCGCGGAGAAATTTTCTGCGCGGTCGCTTCTGGTAGGCCTTGTACTCGCGTGAGATCTCGGCGAGCAGCTGCTCTCGATTGAGCTCCTTGATCTCAGGCTGTACACCCGTCTCCTGTTTCTGTTCGCGTGATTTTTTCTTTTCCTTCTCCGGGTTCAACACCAGGTCGACAGGAGAGGTTTTATCCGCGAGCAGCAGTTCCTTTTGCGGGGCGATGGAAACGCTGCTTTCGACGCTGGCCGTTTTCTTCTGAGGGGGCGTCGGGCTGGGCTGACTTATCTGCGGTACCGGCAGTGGACTGCTCAGGCGTGCGGGTTCCTCCTGTTCGCCGCCTCCCTGCTGGCTTTCATTGGCGAGAAAGTCAGCCTTGTCGGGTGCCTCGCTGGAGTGGCTCTGCACCAGCGTGATCTCGAGTTCCGGCAGCGGCGGATTGCTGTCCGGTTTCTGATTGGTGAAATTCAATCCCAGCAGCAAAACGATGTGCAGCAGGGCCGCGCCCACGAGCGTGATGCCGAGGTCCGACCTGGTGTATTCATTATCTAGGTGGCTGCTTGCATTCATACGGGAGAGGGTTGTTCGGTCAGTCGCTTTTGAATCGACGCGACTATTATAGCGTTAAAGATGCCGAAAATGATTCCCGCGGCGATAAGCACAGGCAGCAGGCCAAGGATCATTGAATGCGGAATGAACAATAGCCAGGCAGTGACGAGTTGTGCACAGACATGACTGACTGCAGCCAGAATGCTGATGCCATATACACCGACCCAGCCTTTCGGCAGCAGCCAGAGGACGCCAATCGCCAGCATGCTTGCCGTGGCCCCGGCGAGGCTCAGAAAGAACGTTGGCGACATGAACGTGCCGATCAGCAGGCTTCCGGCCAATACGCGCAGTCCGCTGACCCATGCCGCGTAGCGCCAGCCGAAGCGGAACAGCACCAGCAGGGTGATGATATTGGCCAGGCCGGGCTTGACGCCTGGAACCGGGCTGGGAATGCCGCTTTCCAGGATATGGATGGCGACAGCCAGTGATGCGAGCAAGGCTATCTGGCGGTCTTCGCGTGAAATCTGCAGTGCTGGTGCTTGTGAAGCCATGCGGGTTAGTAGTTCAGGCCGTCGTAGGTGTCGTCTGGGGCGAGCAGTGTCATGGCAACCCGGTTCGGCAGACAGGCCATGCCGCTGCCCGACCGGCTGTGCCAGCCGCTCAGCACGCAATGCTTGCCGGAGCAGGGCGATGATGTGAATCTTGCCGACCCGTTGCTGATTTCTATGCTGCTCGTACCCAGGCGGCCGTTGACGTTCAATGTCCGGTCCGGTGCCAGCGAATATATCTTGCTTGTCGTGTCCGGACTCGTGATGCGTATCGCGTCCGGTACGGACCTGGCCTTGCCCAGCCAGTGCAGTGATAACGGGATCAGCATCAGGCATAGCAGCAGTATGGCCAGGTCGCCTATCCCGGGTCGGGTGATGGTGAGCGCAGCGTTCATACCTGCGGGGCGATGATGATCTCTTGCGCTGCATTGTCCCGGATCACTACGCGCTTCTGCATTCCGGCAGTCATGTGCAATCGACCCTGATGATCGACCAGCAATACCTTGTCGACCTTCATTGACCTGGCAATGTCCTGCCAGCCATCGACACCGGCCACCAGCAGGGCAGTGCTGGCCGCATCCGCGCGTGCCCCATCGGGGTGCAAGACTGTAACCGAGACGGCGCCATTGGCCGGGTAGCCAGTGCGCGGGTCGATAATGTGGTGGTAATGGCGGTTTTCGTAGTCATAGCCGCGCTCGTAGTCGCCCGAGGTAAAAACGCATTCACCGTCAGACAGGTCAATGCTTGCCAGTACACCTTGCCCGTTCGGATGACGGATGCCGACCCGCCATGCACGATCACCCCGGTTGCCGATGCCGCAGAGGTCTCCGCCGGCGTTGAGCAAGGCATTGTTTATGCCATGCTTGCGCAGCAGTTCGGTGCCTGTATCGACGGCATAGCCCTTGGCCATTCCACCTGCATCGATGATTATATGTGGATGATGACCGCGCACGCGGCCGTTGTTGAACTCGATGTCGTCCATGCCGGGCAGGTTTCTGAGGATGCTGTCGATCGCTGTTTCGGCGGGTGGTTTGTCAGGCAGTGTATCGGCGTGAAATCCCCACAATGCGATGAGACTGCCCATTGCCGGATTGAACAGGCCACGGCTGTCCCGATAAAGCTGCTGCGAATATTCGAGAACCGGCGTGATCGATGCGGCGGGTGTAAACCATTCGTCCTGCGACAATTTCGCACTGGTGGCGGTCATGTCGCCCAGCTTCCATGCATGCCAGTCTGTGTGGAGTTGATCGAACCGGCTGAACAGGGTGTCTACGGCGTCAATTGCCTGGTCGCGGTCACTGGTGCGGATCTTTACTTCAACCAGGGTGCCAAAAACAAAGGACTGCCGGCTCAGCACCTCTTCGCTCTGACATGCAGATAATGACAGCAGGACAATGGCGAGTCCTGGCAAGATCCATCCCGGCCGCAGGGCTTTGCTCAATTTAGCTGCCGTGCAATCGCATCCATCAGGCTGCCGCCGATATCCAGCCCGTATTCTTTATCCAGTTCGCGTATGCAGGTCGGGCTGGTGACATTGACTTCCGTCAGGTAGTCACCGATGACATCGAGTCCGGCGAACAGGATGCCCTTGTCCTTGAGTACGGGGCCAACCTGTTCGCATATCCAGCGGTCGCGGTCGCTCAAGGCTACGCCCTGGCCGGTGCCGCCTGCTGCGAGATTGCCGCGGGTCTCACCGGGTTTGGGTATCCTCGCCAGTGCGTAGGGCACAGGTTCGCCATCGACCACGAGGATGCGCTTGTCGCCCTCGGTGATATCCGGGATGAAGCGTTGCGCCATGACGGACTTACTGCCGTGTTCGGCCAGCGTCTCGATGATAACGCCGATATTGGGATCGTCACTACGTACGCGAAATACGGATGCGCCGCCCATGCCCTCGAGGGGCTTGAGAATGCTGTCCTCATTGTCTGCGATGAACTGGCGCAGCCGCAACGGATCCCGGGTGACAAGCGTCTCGGGCGCGCATTGCGGAAACCAGGTGGTGAAAAACTTTTCGTTGGCGTCTCGCAGACTCTGCGGCTTGTTGACGATCAATGCGCCGTCTCTTTCTGCCAGGTCGAGTGCGTAGGTGGTGTAGATGTACTCGATGTCGAAGGGCGGGTCCTTGCGCATCAGGATGGCATCACAGTCTGACAGCGGGTGATCGTCGGGTTCACCCAGGCTGAACCATGGACTCTGGCCGGGCATCAGTTCCAGTGTCCTGCTGGTCGCATAGGCAATGCCCAGGCTGGTGTAGATGTCGGTTTGCAGCATGTAGCGGACTTCCCAGCCACGCACTTGCGCCGCCAGGATCATCGCAAATGTACTGTCCTTGTCAACATTGATGGCTTCAATCGGGTCCATGATGAAGCCGATTACAGTGCGTCTGTCGTCAGTCATATTCATTCCGGCTGAAGGGTGTGAATTTCCCTGGCGGCTGCGAGTAAAGCCAGCCTG
>JARFQC010000131.1 GCA_029287965.1 Arenicellales bacterium | reverse complement strand
CGTGAGTTCATGGCGGATGTGTGTCAGAACTGCCTGGGTGGTGGCGAGGTTGCCGGCGCTTAGCAGGACAAACTGGCGCTCGCCATCGATACCCATGGTGTGCATCTTGCCGTACTGGCTGACCTGGTCCGAACCGGCATTTGTGCGGGAATCCGATGCCAGGACCAGGCCGGATTTGACGGAGATACCAAGACAATAGGTCATACAGGCAGAATCACCGATTGCGGGTTGTGGACTTAACGCGAGCATGGCCGGCGTATCAAGATAGACTAAACGCACGGCCACAGCCGGGTCAAACGAGGCAAAGCTGACTGCCGGCAAGCGGCAGTGAATGACCCGCCACAGAATGTGCACCCGATGTGCGTACGCGCACCGCCATGGTGCGAAAACCAGGCAGCCGCCTCGATCCCTATCACGCAGTCTGGCGAATTTATCGATCGCATACAGCAGCATAGCTGACAATCAGTTTTTGTCCCGCCATTGGCACATTCATTGCTGCATTACTGATATGGAGATCAACCGGGCAAGCGCCTGGTTGCAGCCAGGGACGGCACCCCGCTTCTCTGCAAACAGAGTCCGGACGATACTGGTAACTGAGGAAACCCACATGAAAGACAAAATGCATGATGAGCTGGAACTTTGGCTGCAGGAATATACATGGCAATCGGTAAATAGCCGGGACTCGCTATTTGAGTTACCTGCCGCTTACATTGATCCGGAATATGATGATGAGGTTAGCAAAGACGGCCAAATACAAACGCATTGAAGCACCGGTTCTCGACTGCACTAACAGCGCAATTCTCCAGCCAGGCATACGCCATTAATCAGGCAGACTGCGTGTGATCTGAAGAAGACGCACTTACACGCTGAGTTCTGGAATACCCAGCCGGATTACCGCTACACTTTGGCAATGGAGTTTCCGAGACCCGTTTTGGGCCTTGCCGCCTTCAGTGGCACCGGCAAGACCACCCTGCTGAAACAGCTGATCCCGCTGCTCGCCAGCCGCGGCATACAAGTCGGCGTCATTAAGCACGCCCATCACAATTTTGACATCGACAAGCCCGGCAAGGACAGCTACGAGCTGCGCAAGGCCGGTGCCCGGCAGATGCTGGTGGCATCAGGCAGGCGCTGGGCCCTGATGACAGAAACGGAAGGTGACGCCGACCCGAGACTGGACAGCCTGATTGGCCACCTGGATACGGAAGGTATCGACCTGGTGCTGGTGGAGGGCTTCAAGCATGTGCCGTTTCCCCGCATCGAGCTGCACCGCCCGTCGCTGGGCTACTCGCTGCTGTTTCCCGAAGACAGCAACATTATCGCCGTGGCAACAGATGAACCGGTAGAGACCGGCGACCTGCCGCGGCTCGATCTCAATAACGCCGCTGCTATTGCAGAGTTCATACTGGCATGGCTGGAGGAACAGGATGACAATGCCCGCAAGCTGTAATCACTCCTCGGGAACTTGCGGCACCAGGATTGAACAATATCGTCGGATTACGGCCTTCGGCCTCTTGTGCCCTTTGGTTAAATCCGACCTGCGAGACTGGAGGTCATAATCCCCCTTTCCTACCAGGAGGGTGTCGCAAAAGGACCTTCCCTGGCTGGGGAAGATAGTAGAATAGACTGGATTTGATATCAAAGCGGTGAAGCGATGCCGAAGCAGCCGATAAAGCGCCCCGTAGTTGCATTGGATACGAGCAACCAGCTCGGTCTTTTTGCCCTGGAAGCAGGCTCAGGGGTAGCAGAGAAAACGGTGAGCAAGCCGAAGGGAGTTCAATTCAAAGATCCGGATCCACGGAGCATCCTGCTGAATGGTGTTCGCCTTGATGAGCACCTCATACGCACGGGTGAGACGTCGGCGCTTAAAGTCAGGCAGCTGTTGCAGCAGCAGTGCTGGCTGGAGTTTGAAGCCGCGTATAGGCCCGGCGGACGTCCTGCGTATGCGCCCCGAGCGATGGTGGGATTGATTTTGTACGGCATCATGCGGGGCATCACGAGTTTGCGGGATCTGGAGCAATTTGCCCGGGTGGATTTAGGCTGCATGTGGGTCAGCGGCGGTATCTTACCGGACCACTCGATCCTGGGCCGCTTTATTCAGCGGCACGCGGACTATCTAAGCGAGGACTTCTTTATTTCGTTGACCCGGCAGGTATTGAGGGTCACGGGATCAGACACGCACACGGTATCGGGCGATGGCACGGTGATCGAGGCGGCGGCTTCGCGTTATCGGGTGGTCAAGGAAGAGGCGCTCAAGCAAGCGGTCGAGCAAGCGCAACAGGCCGTTGCTGAGGCCCCGCAAGATGAGAAGCGGGGCCAGCGGCTGGAACAGCTGCAAGCCGCAGAGCAGATGCTTCAGGCACGCAAAGCCGCCAAACAAGCCAAAGGGAAGAATGCCGATGGGATGCAGATCACAGCGGTGGAGCCGGAGGCGGTGATCCAGCCGCTGAAGGACAAAAAGAGCTTTGCCCCGTCTTATAAGCCATCGGTATTAGCCAATGCGGTGCGGGTGATTGTGGCCCAGGCTGTGGATGCTTCGAGCGAGACCCAGGTTGTTGCGGGGATGCTGGAACAGGCCAAGGCCCAGGGAAAGGTAGAAGCCGCGCTGTTTGATTCAGGCTACCACTGTAAAGGCGTGCTGGAGGCCACCGGGGAACGCGAGATCGAGTTGCTGTGCCCGGAGGGGCAAAGTCAGGGGGGCAGCTGGAACAAGCAATCGGAGAAATATTATCCGAAGAGCCGGTTCCACTATGACGCCCAGCAGGACAGTTACCGTTGCCCGCAAGGCCAGGACCTCACCCGGTTATCGGAATACAAGGGGAGTGAGCGGTATCCGGGTTACGTGCAGTATGGCACTGCGGCGTGTGAGACATGCGAGCAGCGTGGTGGCTGTACAAAAAGCGTTCAGGGACGCCGTATCAAGCGGTATGCGGAAGATGCCGCGAAGCAAGTGTTGCGCGACAAGATGGAGAAGCCGGAAGTCCGTGAGCGTTACCTGAAACGGCAAGGTATGGTGGAACCCGTATTCAGCCAACTTAAATGTCGCCAGGGATTGAGGCGGTTCAGGCGGAGGGGCTTGAAGGCTGTGCGATGTGAGTTCGCGCTCCATGCTATGGCCTACAACCTGAGCCGGGCAATGGCCCTGTGGGCATGGGCCATCTCGTTTATTTTCCGCGGGTTATTGTTTGCCCTCACGAGCGGTGTACGTCAAGGTAAGGTGCGTATATTTTTAGGATGTTTTTGCAAACCGATGCCCGGCAACATCCAGCCGGTCTTGGTTAGGCTGTGATGGCGGTGAGAGCTTCCGATATGGCTGGCAAAGGCCTTTTACAACACTCTCCTCAGGGGAGAGGGACAGGGTGAGGGGAATCAAACGGGACCGGAGACAGTTGATGTATACGAAATACTTCCTGCCGATGCTTGTGCTGTTGCTGAGCGCCTGTGCATCGTTGCAGCCTCTTGATGGCGAGGTGTCCACGCTGCAGGAAGAGATCCGCGGCGGCGAGGTGATCGCTGCCGGCGATCGGGCAGCCATCACGACCCGTGATGGTGCATTGCGCAGCATTCTTGTCCATAGCGTGGACGACGAATTTGTGCGCGGGTACGAAGCGAGTCATGTGGCTGACGGTATGCCGCAGACTCCGCCTGATGCCGATATTGCCATCGACGACATTGTGCATCTCGAGGTGGCGCAAACGGAGACGGACATACCGGATATCGACAAGCCCTATGTCCTGTATGTAATACTGTTTGGCGTGGTGTCTATCGTCGCCGCTTACCTCAGTATCTTCTAGCGGGATTTTCCCGCTGCATGGCATGACAGGGTCAGTGTTATTCCGGAAACTGTGCATGCTGCGGGCGTTGCGCTGGCGGCAGGTCCGGGCGGGGTCAGGGGCAGCGCTTCTTTGACTGCTGGATCCGGTCCCTGATCGCTTCCGGGGTAACCGGATGTGTCCCGGCCGGGGGCAGTCGCTCTTCCCCGAGATAGGGATACATTGCGCTGCGCAGATGGGCGCGCATGTCGTGCCCTGCCCTGCGCTTCCGTTCATGGCGCAGGGCGTCGATATCCACAGGCGCCACGATCACCTTTTCGCCGGGGCCGGCGTCCGCCTGCGCAAGGATCCGCCCATCGTAGTCCACCACCATGCTGCCGCCCGGCCAGGAGAACGGCGGATAGTTCGACATGCTTGCCCCCTGGTTCGCTGCCACGACGTAGGCCGTGTTCTCTGCCGCCCGGGCCCGGTTGAATAGTGTCCACCAGTCCATGGGCGGTGTGGCGCCCCAGGGATCCATGTAGGCCGATACGCGGATAATGACCTCGGCGCCATTGAAGGCGATCTGGCGTATGGCCTCGGGAAACAGCCAGTCGTAGCATATGGCGACGCCCAGCCTGCCGATGTCGGTGTCGGCCACGGGGAAAGGTTCGGCTTCGTAGTCCGGCAGGTCATGCGGGCTGGCATGCAGTTCCCAGGGAATCCACGGATTGACCTTGCGGTACCTGGTGAGCACGCCATCAGGTCCGACCAGCACGGTCGTGTTGAATACCACGTCGGGGAAGTCCGGATCCGCCTCCAGGAAAGTGCCGGTCTGTATATAACACCCGTAGTTCCGGCATATCCGCTGGTAACGGTCCGTGTGCTCGTTCGGCAACGGCACGGCAAGCCGGTCGCGCAGTTTCTTCACGCTGTCGTAGATCGGTGCCGCATGGGCGAACTCGGGGAAGGCCAGCAGGCGGACATCGTGAAACGGTTCGTAGCCGACGATGGTCTGTTCAGCCAGTGTGCACATCCGTGATGTGCGTTCGGCGATTTCGCTGCGCGTTGCCGGGCAGGCGAAGTCGGTCTGGCAGGCGGCGGCGTAATATGAATCCGGCATGGTCGTTTATTCTGCCATCGAACGACCGACGGGACGATATCCAGTAGGGCTGGCAGGGACTTTGCACGTGCACCGACGGTATGATGTACTCCCTGCAGGCATAACTGATCACTTAATCGATACAGCCTTACGGGTCAAAAGAGGAATACCTGATGCACTTCCCCGTCCTGACTGCTCTCCTGTTCCTGTGCCTTGCGCTCGCGATGTTTGGCTGCAGCAAGAGTCCCGAGGAGGCGGATACTGCCGTCATCGACGCAGCCGCTGTGGTCGGGAACAACCGTGGTGTCGGGCTCATGGGTCGTTACGACTACGAGGCTGCCCGTCGCATTTTCGAGTCGCTCGAAGGGAAGTATCCGGCGGTTCACGAGTTCCGTTTAAATCTGGCCATCTCCCTGATGAATCGCCAGCTGGAGGGCGACGAGGCGGCCGCGCTGGCGATGTTCAGCGAGCTTACCGAACAACACCCGGACGATGTCAGGATTACCTACTGCGAGGGTCTGCTGGAGTACCGTCGGGGTGAACTGGCCACGGCTGCAAGCCTCTTTGACCAGGTTCTGCAGCGCGATCCTGCCGATGCCTATGCTGCCTACTTCCTTGGCCAGAGCCTCCAGCAACAGGGTGAGTATGACGCGGCACTGGAGCACTACGAGCGGGTCATCGTGATCGATCCCTACCTGCGCAGTGCCTACTATGCTGCAGCCCAGCTGTACCGCGGCAGTAAACGGATGGACGAGGCACGGGAAAACATGGCGCTGTACCAGCGGCTGGCCAACAACCCGCGCGCGCAGCTGGTGGATTTTCTCTATACCCGCATGGGTCCCAAGTGCGAGGCGGTGACTGTCGGCCAGCCGGTTCCGGCGCAGCCGGCCTTTCCCGGGGGGCCGCTGTTCGGGGAGCCTGAACAACTGCTCATCTTCAGCGACAGGAAACCGCATCAGCCGGAGCGCGGTGCGAGTCTGACGACAGCAGACGTCAACGGGGATGGTCATCAGGATCTGTTTGTTGCCGGTGGCAGCGAAGGTGCCGCGAATACCCTGCTGCTGGGTGATGAACGGGGCGGGTTCAGACTGGTTGCCGAGCACGCACTGCTGCACCTGCCTGGTGTCAACGCCGCCTTGTGGGGCGACTACGATAACAACGGCCTGGTGGATGTTTACCTCCTGCGCAAGGGGCCGAACCAGTTGTGGCGGCAGTCGGAGGGCGGTGTCTGGCAGGATGTAACGGCAGCCAGCGGCACAGGCAACGGCGAGGCCGACAGCCGCGACGGCGCCATGTTCGATGCCGACCATGATGGTGACCTGGATATCCTGCTGATCAATCGCGACGCACCCAATGAACTGCTCAACAACAACCTGGATGGCAGCTTCACGCCGATCGCTGCCGAGCGGGGCATC